>NZ_JAQTPQ010000221.1 GCF_028712645.1 Flavobacterium sp.
ATCTACTTGAATATAATATTCTTCGAAAATTTCTTTGTCAATCAATGCTTTTACAATCGCCGAAGTAGAATTTGCCGATTCAATTAACTTTTTTACGGTAATTGGCTTTTTTTCCGAAGCACTTAATTGAAAATAACTCAATACAATTTCCTTTTGTTTATTGGCATTTTTAAGAACTTCCAATAATTCGCTCAAGCCTTGATTTGTTTCGTATTTAGAATGTAATTTTACATATCGAACGAGTTTTGGCGTATAAGTTTCCTGAACTTCTTCCTGAAGCACCAGAATATTTTTGTCCACCAATTTTTGGATCACTGGAAAAATATTCTTCTTATTCAAAATACTCATTATATCTTGAACCTTCAAGGAACTCTGTTGTTGCAAGGCTTCATAAATTAGAAACTCATCATCCGAAAGCAGACTTTCATCCACAAAACCCTCTTGCTTTTGCGAAATAATAGTTTCGCTTTCCAACAAAAGTGCCGATGGCATTGCTCCACGATACACATCACCAATGGCACACATATAATAAGACGCAATCCACTGCCAATGGGCAATTTGAATTGCAGTAACTATAGGTTTTTCGTCAAGGATTTGATGAATTTCCTTGGC
This sequence comes from Flavobacterium sp., assembly GCF_028712645.1. GTDB lineage: Bacteria > Bacteroidota > Bacteroidia > Flavobacteriales > Flavobacteriaceae > Flavobacterium. The sequence goes on from NZ_JAQTPQ010000221.1 coordinate 613, forward strand.
TTCGTATAAAGTGGGTTTGTTTTCGTGGATTTCGATAACAAGCGCAGTATAAATTTTACTTTTGCCAAAAGGTACCGCCACCCGCATTCCTTTTTTGATATAATTATACTCGGCTTCAGAAACGCTGTAGATAAACGTTTTGGCAAGGGAAAGCGGTAAAATTACTTCAACAAAATACATTTTAGATTTACGAATTAGAATTTAAATTCTGAGGTTTGAGATGCTTGTGAATGTGTTTTAATTTGTTAATTGCAGCATTCAAATCAAAACCAAGCAACAAAATCATACAGTTGATCCAAATGTAAAACATCATAATCAATAATGTTCCAATCGATCCATACAATTCGTTGTATTTTGAAAATCGGATAACCCAAATGCCAAAAAAATAAGAAGATAAAATAATGAGAATAGTTGTAAATACCGAACCAACCGTAATAAAATCAGGTTTATGAATTTGCTTAGTTCCAAATCGGAACAATATGGAAGTCGTAACTAAAATCATCAAAATTACAAACACATATCGTCCCATTTGAATGAAGGGAATGTTATCGTTAAACACATCCTGCATTTTTATTTTTTGAATGAAAATTTCGAAAATCACGATGATTGCTACGGTTACTAATAAAATAAAAGACATTAATAATGACATTGCCAAAGCAACTAAATATTGATGAAAAAACCCCCTTTTTATGATGATGTGATGTGAAGTTTCGAATCCGCCAAGGATAGCTGTCAAACCATTCGCCATCAAAAAAATAGATAAAACAAAACCCCAAGAGAGCAATCCTGAATGGCTATTATGCAGAATATCATTGATGATACTGGCGATAGCATCATAAGTATGTGGTGGAACTCCGTGCTCGACAAATTTTAGAAAATCTTGCTGAAATCCCTCAATGGGAATATAGGGAATAAGATTCAAGATGAATAATGCAAAGGGAAACAGCGCCATAAAAAAACTAAATGCAATGGCAGAAGCTCGATAAGATAAGGCTCCTTCGACAATTCCTATAATGTACAATTCTAATAAATCATACAAAGATAACTCGTATAGCCAAGGCAATTTTATCCTTTTGAGAAAATGAGCTAACCTTCTTAAAACTGGAATTTTTTCTATTTTTTCTTCAATTTCTTTACTCATAATTCTATGACTCTAAAAGGCTTTCAAACTTAAATCCATATTATAAATTGAATGGGTCAATGCTCCTGACGATATATAATTTACACCACATTCAGCGTAATTGCGAATAGTTTCTTCGTTGATATTTCCCGAGGATTCCGTTTGACATTTGGTTCCAATTAAATCAACAGCTTTTTTGGTATCAGCATAATTGAAATTGTCAATCAAAATCCTATGAATTCCATCACTTTCGAGTATTTCCTTAATTTCATCGAGGTTCCTAGCTTCGACAATTATTTTTAAATTTAAGTTTTTTTCTTTTAGATAAGCTTTAGTTTTAGCTATAGCTAAAGTAATTCCCCCAGCAAAATCTATATGATTGTCTTTTAACATTACCATATCATAAAGAGCAAAACGGTGATTTTCGCCTCCGCCTATTTTTACAGCCCATTTTTCGCAAGCACGAAAACCTGGAGTAGTTTTGCGCGTATCTAGAATTTGCGTATTTGTTCCCTTCAGCAAATCGACATAACTCTTAGTTTTAGTAGCGATAGCACTCATTCTTTGCATTGAATTGAGTACGAGTCTTTCGGCTTTAAGAATAGATTGTGAACTTCCTGAAACCTGAAAAACAATGTCGCCATATTTAACTAAATTTCCGTCTGTAATAAATGTTTCCATTTTTAGGTTAGCATCTACATAATCGAAAATCATTTTGGCGAAAGCCACACCTGCAATTATTCCATCTTCCTTGACCAAAAGTTTTGCTTTTCCTTTTGCCGAAGGTGGAATGCAAGCTAGAGAACTATGGTCACCATCGCCAACATCTTCTCGAATGGCGTTTTGAATTATAAGTTGGAGTTCGTTGTCGAATTGTATTTTGCTAATCATTTTATCGAAAATTTTACAGAATGCTAAATTACCATTTTATTTGGTGATTTGGAAATTTGAAGATTTGTAAATTTCATTTCTTTCAATTCATCTAAAGTTTTAATTTGCTTTAAAATTATAGCAAAAGCATCAGAAAATAATTTTTAAGACCTTAAAAATTATTGCAAATTAACAATCAAAAGCAGTATCTTAGACGCCAATTGTATAGACTTTAGCAAACCCTAAACGGTAAAACTTTACTAATTAACTACTGACCATTAAATGACTATTGTAATTACACTTTGCTCTTTGCTAATTGTTGCTTATTTGTTTGACTTAACTTCTTCGAGAACAAAAATTCCTTCGGTAATTTTGTTGCTTCTTTTGGGTTGGATGGTTAGACAAGTAACCAATTTTTTAAAAATTAATCTACCCGATCTTGATCAGGTTTTACCAATTTTAGGAACAATAGGATTGATTCTCATTGTACTTGAAGGTTCACTGGAATTGGAATTAAATAAATCAAAAATTGGATTAATAAAAAAATCCTTTTTAGGTGCTTTGTTTCCATTATTCATTCTTGCTTTTTCACTCGCTTATATGTTTCAATATTATGGTGGTTATTCATTCAAAGATAGCTTAACGAATGCCATTCCTTTTTGTATAATAAGTAGTGCCATTGCCATTCCTAGCGTAAGAAGTTTAACTTCGAGAGAAAAAGAATTCGTGATTTATGAAAGTAGTTTGTCTGACATTTTAGGAGTTATTTTTTTTAATTTTATCTCTTTCCACACCACTTTTGGAATCGAAACCTTTGGAAGTTTACTATTAGAAATCGTAATGATTATTGTGGTATCGCTTATCGCCACCATCGCACTTTCTTATTTATTAAACAAAATAGATCATCACATCAAATTTGTTCCCATCATTTTACTTGTGATTTTAATTTATGCTATTTCAAAAACCTACCATTTACCTGCGCTTATTTTTATATTGATATTCGGACTTTCTATTGGCAATATTGATGAATTAAAACATTTCAAATGGATCGAAAATTTCGAAACTGACCTTTTGAGCAAGGAGGTTATAAAGTTTAAAGAGCTCACAATCGAGGCTACTTTTTTAGTCCGTGCATTATTTTTTCTACTATTTGGATACTTGATTCAAACAAAAGAAATATTAAATACAGACACATTAGTTTGGGCTGTTGGAATAGTATTTATCCTTTTCATCTTAAGAACTGTTCAACTTAAATGGTCAAAAATCCCATTGTTCCCCTTAGTTTTTGTAGCGCCACGTGGACTTATTACTATTTTACTTTTCCTTTCAATAGATCCATTAAATAGAATTCATTTAGTAAATGAATCTCTTATTATTCAGGTAGTTTTGCTGACTGCTTTTATAATGATGTTCGGTTTAATGGTAACTGGTGGAAATCAAAAAGAAAAAACAACCTCATAGAAAAGGTTTTTTTTAAATACTTTTCAACCCTAAAATCAACAAATCAATCTCTTCTTTGGTATTATAATGACTGAATGAAATGCGAAGACTTGGTTTCTTTAAATCTTCAATCGAAAGCATTTCTGCCAAAACGTGAGATGGTTTTGTGCTTCCACTCTGACAAGCACTTCCTCGCGAAACCGCAATTCCTTTCATATCTAAATAAAATAAAATCATTGCAGTTTTTTCTTCTGAAAAGGGTAAAATAATATTCAAAATAGTATAAAACCCATCCTTCCTTCCATTGATTTCAAACGAAGGAAACGCAACTTCTAACTGGGAAATTAAATAATTTCTTAAACTTGAAATAGCATTTCTTTCAATTTCTAAATTAGAATATGAAAGCTCCAAAGCCTTTGCCATTCCAGCAATTTGATGTATTGCTTCGGTTCCAGGACGCAAACCTTTTTCTTGCTCACCGCCATAAAAAAGAGGCTGTAACCCTGAATTTTTCTTTACAAATGCAAATCCAACACCTTTTGGACCGTGAAATTTATGGGCACTCGCCACAATAAAATCAACAGGAATTGTTTGCAAATCGATTTCAATTTTTCCGATAGATTGCACCATATCCGAATGAAAAAGAGCATTGTGTTGCTCGCAAATTCTCCCCACTTTTTCTACATCTAAAACAGTTCCTATCTCATTATTCACGTGCATTAAGCTGACTAAGGTTTTTGTGTCTTGAGAAAGCAAGTTCACTAAATCCGTGATGTCGATTTCCCCATTAGATTTAACAGCAACATAATCAACCTGAATGCCAAACTCTTGTTGCAAAGCTTGAACCGTGTATAAAACCGCATGATGTTCAATTTTGCTGGTAATAATTCGTTTTACTTTCAAATCTTTTACCCCTGAACGAAGAATCCAATTATTGGCTTCAGTACCGCAGGAAGTGAAAATAATTTCTTGTGCCGAAGTATTCAACTGTTTAGCAATTGACTTTCTAGAAAGTTCCAAGATGCTTTTGGTATTTCGACCAAAACTATGTGTTGACGATGGATTTCCATAATCTTCTAACAAAATTTTTGTCATTTCCTGAACAACTTCGGGACGAAGTTGCGTAGTTGAGGCGTTATCGAGATATACTTTTTTCATTGGAGCAAAGTTATGAAATATCAATTGTCATTTATCTACTATCATTTATCATTTTTCACTATTTTTGACCCAAATAAAATTTAAGATGAAAAAAGTAGTAAGCCTATTGGTTTTTGTAATGCTATTAAACAGCTGTGATGACGGTAATTTAACATTAGAAACCATAGATTTTGAAACTGCCACAACACAAAGTTGCAGTACAAATAACATCCTATATAAACTAAAAGATAAAGAAGCATTATTGCTTGAAATCCCTAAAAGTTCGTTTGTAAATGAACCAACTGAGATTGGAATTCCAACCCAAATTAACATTGGCGGAACCAATCGCGTGGTTTATCGTTTTTATAACGGATCGGTGGTTGCTGACAATATTTGTGAAACTATTCCTCCAGCAACACCTATCGTAACTGACCAATGGACAGCCACTGATGGAATAATTGAGATAACTACAACTGCCAAAAAAACAACAAATACCACAGAAAACAGTACAAGAATTACGGGTTATAACCACAATATTGTTTTCAAGAATATCACTTTTGCAAAAACAAACGGAACTCAGGTTTATGAGACTTTTGCTTTTGGTGATTATGTTACAAGCGCCACTTCATTACCTTTTAACTTTGATAAAACATTGGAACAATGTAGCACCTCTAATCAGATTTATAACTATACTACTAGCGGAGAAGCATTAACATTAGACATAGATCCTACATTAATTGTTAGTGCAGTCACTCCTTTAAATTCACCTAGAATCGGATTAATCAGCACCACTACAAATAAGCTTGCCTATCGTTTATATTCAGGAGTACTCACACCTAGTTATTTTTGCAATGCAAC
>NZ_JAQTPQ010000222.1 GCF_028712645.1 Flavobacterium sp.
CGAATAAAATTGTTAAAAAAAAGGATTGTTTACTCATAAAAATATTTTAATTGGACACATAGTGTTGTTAGTTATTGTCACGAAATAATTTAAAAAATATATTAAACTTGTTGAACAGGATAGTTAATTATGGGGCCAAATGTTTTACGGAGCAATAATTCTGTAAAGCCTTCTTTGACAAAATCTTTTAATTCTCCTACTAATTTGAAACCAAATTCATAATAGAGTTTGATAGCTCCTTCATTAAAAGAGGAAACACAGATAAAGATATTGGGCGAAATTTTTAAAATTCGTTCTTCACAAAATGCAAGAAGTTTTTTTCCAAATCCTTTACCTCTATAATTTTCGCCTACACAAATGGTTTGGATATATCCTTTGAATGTTCCGCCGATTTGGAGGATTACAAAACCTGCTATTTCGTTTTCATCTTGTAAGACATATATTTCTTTTGATGAACCTTCAAAGGCTTTTAGACACTGATCAAAATTCATTTCCAATCGTATCCACGGATTTGTTTTTACCATCATTTGGGCACAAATGGAAAAATGCTCTGAGTTTGTTGTTAGATTGATTACAATTTTTTCTTTTGATACCATTAGGCTTTCTTTTTAATTATTATTAAAAACAGAATCGTTAATAATGCGTTTATAAAGATATTTAAAAAACCAAAATCAAATTGAAAGGCAGCCATTAAATAGTTGTTGAGCAAGTAAGTAGCAATTGCAGCAGCAACACAAGCTACAGGAACCCATTTTTCTTTTAATTGAATTTTAGAAAACATCCCCGTCATATATAACCCCAAAAGAGGACCATAAGTATATCCTGCAATTGTAAAAATGGTGTTGATTATTGCTCCTTGGCTTTGCCAAAATAACATTACTATAAGAAACATCACAATATTTACGCCTATTAACACATAGTTTTTGATTCTCTTTTTGGTATTATGAGGTTGATTTTCAATATCCATAAAGTCGTAACTAAAAGATGTCGTCAAAGCAGCAATACAAGAATCGACACTTGCAAAAGTGGAGGCAATTACGCCAATTAAAAAAGCAATTGCGCCTATCTTACCCAAATAATGTAGCGTTAGATTAGGAAAAATGCCATCGGTATTTATAAATTGACCATTGCTTGCAATAAGTTCAATTCCGTTTCTTTCGGCATAGATATAAATCAATACTCCTAAACCCAAAAATAGGGTTTGAGCAAAAGCTATAAAGAAACTAAAGGTTAATACATTTTTTTGTGCATCTTTTACCTTCTTAACCGTAAGGGTTTTTTGCATCATACTCTGATCAAGTCCCACCAAGGCAACGGTAATCAATAATCCAGAAATAAATTGTTTGAAAAAATTAGAGCCAGAATGAATGTCCCAGTCAAAAACTTTGGCATATTTATGTTGGGTAATAGTGCTTGTCATTTCTGAAACAGATAAACCCAAAGAATTTTTTATAGTAATTATCGTGATGATAATAACTGTAATAAGAAAAAAGGATTGTAATGCATCTGTCCAAACAATTGTTTTTACTCCAGATTTATTGGTGTATAACCAGATAATAACTAAAACTACTATTATTGTTATGTAATAGGGAATATGTAGTGCATCAAAGAAAGCATATTGTAATATTTTAATAGACAAAAGCAGTCTAAGTGCAGCTCCAAAAGATTGGGACACTAAAAAAAATGTGGAACCAGTTTTATAGGTAATAGTACCAAATCGCATATTCAAATAAGAATATATTGAAACCAGTTTAAGCCTGTAATAAATAGGAATTAAAACAAATGCAATAAATAGATAGCCTACTATTGTCCCGAGAATAAACTGAAAATAATAGAGATTGTTGTTGCCAACATTTCCAGGAATTGATACTAGAGATACTGCAGAAATACCAGAACCAATCATTCCAAAAGCGACCAAAAACCAAGGAGATTCCTTATCGCCATCAAAAAAAGTATTCTCATGAACATTTCGAGAAGTGAAATGAGAAATTATCATTAAAATTGAAAAATAGGAAAGGACGATAAAAAATAACAGTATTGGACTCATTTTTTTATAAAATTTAAAATTTTGGAACTATTCAGCTTGTAACATAGCGCTTACTAAAAAAATACTTCCAAAATATATATTATACATTATTTTGATTTGCTTTTTATCGTTTCGGTTAATTTATCCAAGACTTTTACAAGTTATGGAAGTAGTAATTCCAAATTTATTAATCAATTATTTTATCAATTTTCACTGGAAGAAACATAATAATTTTCCGGGGGCAACATAAATTACCCCCGAAAAAAAACTAAATATTAAATTGATGGATCAGCTGGTGTGTTTGTATTATTATTTCTTTCTGAAGCTGCATACGGATAAAAATTTCTATTTCTTTCATCTGAATAATGTGCTGCTCCAGCAGTAGGTTGTGGTCGTCCAAATCTTCTGCTGTCTTCTAAACAACTACCTGAAAGGAATAATTCAGCACGTCTGTTTTTGTACACCTCTAACAAAACGCTACTCACATCCATTGTTCCAGAATAAGGAGCCACATTAGCATTTACTCCAAGTGGATCATTAGTATCAGTCAAAACCTCGTTTAAGGCAGCAACTGAGGCTGGGATATTAGGAGTTGTTTTGCGTAAATTTGCTTCAGCCAAAATAAGTTTTGCTTCATCTGGAATGTAAATTGGCATAGGAGAATTTTGAGTAAGATTAAAACCTTTTAATGTTTCAACTGCATAACCACTTAGGCTAGTAGCATTTTCGGGAGTCATATAAAAACTCAATCTTCCGTCATTAGCGGCAAATGTAAAGATGCTTGTTGGCAATCCAAAATTGTCCTGAGGTTTAAAAAAGTTGGCACCAGTAGCGTGATTGGCTAAACCTCTTTCCCAAATTGGGTTTACGTTCAGGGCATCATAAGTAAATACTGAAGTTGAAGTTGCTGACACCAAATTAGCATTTGTTATTGCAGCATCATAATTTCCAGCATAGAGATTGAATCGAGCCAACATAAGGTTAATTGTGTTGGTTAGATCAATATCTCCACCCAAAACAGAGTCAGTAAAGTCACTAGAAGCAGGTGTGGTTGCAAGAATTGTTTTTGCTTCGTCTAACAATCTAACTGCCTCTAAAAGTCCTTGTTGTTTAGGAACAAAGGCAGCATCATTATTTAGAGAAGTTTTTATTACAACTTGCTCAAAGTTAATTGATAAATTACCAATACTCATAGCTCTGAATAAATTAGCGTAGGCTTTAAGTCCGCTTTTTGTTCCAGGATCCAATGTAGCATTATCTGCTGCATCATATAGGCTTTCTGTCATTCCCATTACCCTAGTTAGGGATACCCATAATCCTGCGATGTCAGAATTTATATTTGGAATATCGCCACCATCTTCTAATTCAGTTATGGTTAAATAATCAGAAGTACTTGCTATTTCTCTAGCAGTTGCAGCAGGAGTTTCAATTATATAATGCATTCCTGATGTAGAATATACTTGTCTTACTCCAACCGATAGAGCAAAAAGTCCATTTCTGCTGGTAAGAATACTTGCGTCAGTTGTCGCATTCGGATTCTTAAAGTCATTAGTACATGATGTTATTAACAATGCTGTTGAGAACATCAAAAAGGTTATTTTTTGAAAATGTTTATTGAATTTTTTCATTTTTTTTAAATTAAGTTTTTTAAAAAGTTGCGTTAATACCTATTTGATAGGTTTTAGGGATTGGCACTGCAGCAAAATCGAATCCTCTTGTTCCATTACTTTGTCCAGTTGTATTAACTTCTGGGTCGAAACCAGTATAATGATCCCATGAAATTAAATTCCTTCCAACAAGACTAAGTTTGATACTTTGGAATCCTATGCTTTTACCGTTGATTGAGTAACTCAAAGCAACCTCTCTTAATTTTACAAAAGAACCATCTTCAGCAAGGTTTTCAAAAATTCCATATTCTGCTTTTCCAGTTCCTTTTGGAACGAGACCCAATAATTCTTGGCCTTGTTTAGTACCACCTCCAAAAGCAGGATTATTTAATATACGTCTATCCCAGTTGAATACATCATATCCTTGTACGGCATCTAGTTGAAATCTAAAAGAGAAATCTTTGTATTTAAACTCATTAATTAAAGAACCAAACCATTTTGGATTTGGATCTCCAAGAACTTTAGCAGTAGTTCCATCTGGATTAACTCCTTTATAAGGCAATCCATCAGCGTTCAAAGCTATTTGTCCATTGGCATCTCTTGCAAAAAATGATCTATAGAAAACACCCAAAGGTTGTCCTTCGATAACATAATTTGTAGCAAAACTATCTCCAAATGAAATTTTTCCACCAGGTACATTTGTTACAATATTTCTGTTTCTAGCGTATGTTGAAGTGATTTCCCATGAAAAATCTTTGGTTTTAATAGGTGTAGCTCTAAGCAAAACTTCAACCCCTTCATTCTGTAAGTTTCCAACGTTTTCATAACGAGAAGAAAAACCTGTAGAAGAAGCCAATCCTCTTTTAAGAATTAAATCAGATACATTTTGTTTGTAATAAGTGAATTCAAAACCAATTCTGTTCTTTAAAAATCCTGCATCAAAACCTAATTCAGTTTCTACTTGTCTTTCAGGTTTTATATTTTCATTTCCTAATAAAGTAGAAGGAAGAACTCCAGTTGAACCATTTATAGCAACTGGTACATAATTAAGAGCTCTATCATAAGCCCCAATTGCTGTTAAGTTACCTGCTTGTCCCCATGCAGCTCTAAGTTTAAGAGAATTAAAGGTATCCCCAAAGGTTTTCCCCCAAAATTCTTCATTAGATATTACATAAGAACCACTAACTTTTGCATACAATTGATTGCGTTCAGTAGGTCCAAAAACAGATGCTCCGTCAGTACGTATTGCACCTGTCAAAAACAATTTGTTTTTATATCCAAAAGTTTGTTGAAGGAATTCACCCCACATAGCAACTTCACTTCTTGAATCAGATGACGAAGCAATAGTTCCACCAGAAGCTACTTCAATTCCAGGAGCAAGTCCCCTAGAAGATAAGCTTATTTGTTGCACTTTTTCATATTGTCTGTTGGCTCCAGCTACAGTTGTTGACTCAATATTTTCATTGATGTCAAATTTATAATTTAAAGTCAAATCTGTATTATATTGAAAGTTGTTCACATCAGAGCGAGACGCATAACCTGTAGGTTCTGAAGCAGTTCCTACTGGATTAAAGCCTGTTCCTGATTGGTTATAATAATCAAATCCAGTCACGAAATTAGCAGTAAAACCTTTAAAAGGATTTGCTATAATTCCAACGTTTGTCATTGCTCTGTTTACTGTTTGTCCGTATTTAAGGGCAGAAACTGCCTCATAAGGGTTTGGAGAAGAACCAGTTACTTGTGGTATAACTCCAAACTCGTCTGGCAAAGGATTATGAGTATTATCCCAAAAAAGGAAATTAGTAAGAGCACCTCCATCACTAGTTATTCCTCCTTGAGGAACATCTTTGCTTTGACTTCGAACGTAAGTTAACCCAAGATTAAATTTAAGCCAAGAATTAACTCTTTGATCAATATTAGAACTAAAAGAGAATTTTTTGAAATCAGTATTTTTTATAATTCCTTCATTATCTAGGAGGGAAACTGAAGCATAATATTTTGTATTTTCAGATCCACCAGAAACAGAAAGAAAATCTTCTTTTCCGTAACCAGTTTGAAAAAGTGCATCCTGTACGTCATATCTTTGAGCAGGTTTTGTTGCCAAATTATGGATGTCATTAGGATCTACCCATGCCAATGGAACTTGATTATACTCCATTTTTTTTCTAAGTTGATTTACCTTGAAATTTGAAGTAAAGGAAAAAACTGGTTTTCCAGTTTTACCTCTTTTGGTAAATATCTGCACAACACCGTTGCTTGCCCTTGATCCATAAATAGCGGCGGCGGCAGCACCTTTAAGAATTTCAATAT
>NZ_JAQTPQ010000223.1 GCF_028712645.1 Flavobacterium sp.
TTCTATAAAAATCCTTTAGATTTATTTTCCCTTCAAAAAGATAATTTTTATCATCAATTTTCGAAAAGTTACTATTGTCTCCGTCGAATTCATCACTAATATCACCTACAATTTCTTCGATAATATCTTCAAGTGAAACTAATCCTGAAGTGCCTCCATATTCATCTACAACTATCGCCAAGTGACTTTTCTTGTTTTGAAAATCCTTCAACAAATTATCTATTTTTTTATTTTCAGGAACAAAAAACGGCTCTCTTAACAAAGTTTTCCAATCGAATTCGTCCTTGTCAATATGAGGAAGTAAATCTTTTACGAACAAAACGCCTTCAATCTGATCGATATTGTCGCGATAAACTGGAATTCTAGAAAAACCTTTTTCAATTATTTTCGAATAAATAGCTGCAAACGTTTCCTCTATTTCTAAAGCAAAAATATCTATTCTCGGGCTCATTACTTGCTTCGTGTCCGTATTTCCAAAAGACACAATTCCTTCTAATATTTTTTGTTCCTCGGTCGAAGTATCTTCGGTATCGGTAAGTTCAAGTGCTTGAGACAATTGATCAACAGAAAAATTCGTTTTTTGTTTTCCCAATTTATTGTGCAAGTAAACAGTCACTGTTCGCATTGGCAAACTTATAGGCGAAAGGATTACTTCTAATCCCGCTAAAGGATAAGCGACTAATTGAGCAAACTTGGCATTATTACGACTAGCGTAAACTTTAGGCAATACTTCTCCGAACAATAAAATTAAAAAAGTGACTAATACCACTTCTAAAGTAAATTTTAAAACTGGCGAAGTAATGGCAGAAAACAGATTATGTCCAATATAAGAAAACAAAATTACGACACCAATATTGATGAAATTGTTAGCTACAAGCAGTGTGGCTAATAATTTTTTTGGTTTTTCTAAAAGTTCGGAAATGATTTTTCCTTTTGAAGGATGTTCTTGCAAAGTTTCTTCAATGTCTTTTTGTGACAAGGAAAACATAGCTACTTCGGCACCAGAAACTAATGCAGAACAAAATAGCAATGCGAATATTGCGATAAAACCAAATACTAAATCAGTATCTAGCGTATAAATAAAATTAAAACTGGGCTCTGGGTCCAAATTAAAAAAGATTAGTTAAACAATCAAAACGGTAAATCATTTTCGGGTAAACCGCTTTTTTCTGGGTCAAAGTTAGTGTTTTTTATAAGTTCAGAACTTGGAATTTGTTTCTTGTTTTCACTTTCTCTCTTGGTTGACAAGAAAGTAAACTCGGTAACTTGAATCTCGGTGGTATGTTTTGTAGAACCATCTTCGGTTTGCCATTGGCGAGATTTGATGCGTCCTTCAATATATATTTTATCCCCTTTCGAAAGGTATTTTTCGCAAATTTCAGCTGCTTTATTTCTAACAACCAAATTATGCCATTCCGTAGAAGTAATTTTTTCGTTGGTTGTTTTATTGATATAGACTTCATTTGTTGCCAACTGAAATCTTCCGATGCAATTTCCTCCATCAAAATAGTGCATCTTGACCTCTTCACCAAGATAACCTATTAACATCACTTTATTTAGTGTTCCATTCATTATTATAAATTGCTATTAAAACCAAAGATACATATTTTAGAAAATAATTAATTCTTTTCGATAAAATTATAAATCACGATTGGGAAAGGAAACGTTTTTAAATTTTCGGGATTTATTCCATTTTCAATTGTACCTTTTATATTTACTTTCCAAAACTTGATGTGCAAATGTTGATGAGAAAGTTTATGGATTATACTTTTATCATTGTGCTCTTCTATACTTATCACTTCATTGTTTGCAAAAATACCGGAATGAATTTGTTCTGTAATAAAATCAAAATCCTTTGCTTCATCAGTTTCAATCAAAGGAAATTCGTAGAGATTATGCCAAATTCCTTTAGCTGTTCGTTTTTGGATAATGGTGTTTTCATTTTCATCAGCAACAACCAAATAATTAAAAAAGCGATTTCTAACTTTTAGCTTCTTATTATTAACAGGCAATTGATCCACTTTCTTTTTTTGCAAAGCGGCACAACTCGAATTGAAAACACAAACTGAACAATCCGGATTTTTAGGAACACATTGCAAAGCACCAAACTCCATAATAGCTTGGTTGAACAAGGCTGGATTAGCTTCGCTCAGTTCGGCTCCGCCTCGGGTATCTTTTGGCATCAATTCGAAAGCCAAAGCTGTAAATTCTTTTTTGGCGGAAGCCAAAGCAATATCGGTTTCAACATCAAAATAACGGGATAAAACCCTAAAAACATTTCCATCAACAACCGGAACAGGTTCATTAAAGGAAAATGAAGCGATTGCTGCAGCCGTATATTCGCCAACTCCTTTTAGTTTTAATAAGTCCTTATATGTATTAGGAAAAACGCCAGACATTTTCTGAGCGACAATTTGGGCAGTTTTATGCAAATTTCTAGCACGTGAATAATAGCCTAAACCCTGCCAAAGTTTCAAAACTTGCTCTTCATTGGCTTTTGCCAAGTCAAAAACAGTTGGAAAAGCATTCATAAAAGAAAGAAAATACGGAGTTCCCTGCGCCACTCTTGTCTGTTGAAGGATAATTTCGGAGAGCCAAATTGGGTAAGGATTGGTGGTGTTACGCCAAGGCAAATCGCGTTTGTTTTGTAAATACCATTGTGTTAACAAGTTAGAAAATTCCATAATTAAATTTAGATTAACAAAAGTATAAGTTTATGTCATTAAATTTTAATGAATTAGCTTGAATAATTGTTTTTTTAATTCCTATATTTGCAATCTCAAAAAAATAGTACACCATTATAAATTACGCAAGAAAATGACTAAAGCAGATATCGTTGCAAAAATTGCAGAAAAATTAGGACTTGAAAAAGGAGATGTTCAAGCAACAGTAGAAACATTCATGACTGAAGTAAAAAGTTCATTAGAGACTGGAGACAATGTTTATTTAAGAGGATTTGGAAGCTTTATTGTGAAAACAAGAGCTGAAAAAACTGGAAGAAATATTTCAAAAAATACCACAATCAAAATTCCAGCACACAATATTCCAGCATTCAAACCTGCAAAAGTGTTTGTTGAAGGAGTAAAAGTAAATAACGAAGCAAAATAAAAAAATTTATTAATCACAAAATCATCAACTATGCCAAGTGGTAAAAAAAGAAAGAGACATAAGGTAGCAACGCACAAACGCAAAAAAAGAGCGAGAGCTAACCGTCACAAAAAGAAAAAGTAGTTTATAACTACTTTTTTCTTTTTAACCGTTCATTGAAATTGAGATTTAAGATTGTAGATTACCGATTTAAGATTGCAGATTTAAAAAATCTAAAATCAAGAATCAAAACTCAGAAATCTAAAATCTCCCCGGGTTCAATACCTGTTTAAAATTATTGTTTAATCCATCCTTGCTGAAAAGTTGATGGTTTAGAGTTAATGGTTTATGGTTTCAACTATAAACAACAAATTATAAACAACAAACATAAAGTTAGGATAAAAATTTACAACGTGAATAAAGAATTAATCATTAGATCTAGTTCCGAAGCCGTAGATTTTGCCTTATTAAAAGATGGAAAACTAATTGAATTACACAAAGAAGAAGAAAAAAGCAATTTCCAAGTTGGCGATATTTTTATTGCCAAAATAAGAAAACCAGTTGCTGGACTAAATGCTGCATTTGTAAATGTAGGTTTCGAAAAAGATGCCTTTTTGCATTATCACGATTTGGGTCCTAATCTTGCTTCCCAACTGAAATTCATAAAACTTGTAAGCGCAGGTAAAATAAAAGATTTCTCCCTAAAAAACTTTCAGTTTGAAAAAGAGATTGATAAAGATGGCTCGATAACAAACATTATCAATGCCAATCAATCTGTTTTAGTACAAGTCGTTAAAGAACCAATATCTACAAAAGGACCAAGAATTAGCGCCGAGCTTTCTCTTGCCGGAAGATTTATTGTTCTCGTTCCGTTTTCTGACCGAGTTTCTATTTCTCAAAAAATAGAAAACAAAAAAGAAAAAGAGCGTCTAAAACGATTAGTACAATCCATCAAACCAAAAGGATTTGGTGTTATTGTTCGCACAGTAGCAGAAGGCAAAAATACAGCCGAATTAGAAAAAGATTTGCAGAACCTGCTTAGCAGATGGACTGCAATGTGTAAAAAATTACCAACCGCTCATCATCCGTCAAAAGTATTAGGAGAGCTCAATAGAGCTTCATCAATATTAAGAGACGTCTTCAACGATACCTTTAGTGGCATCCAAATAGATGATGAAGAGTTGTACAACCAAACCAAGGACTATTTACAAGAAATAGCGCCTTCAAAAACATCGATTGTCAAGTTTTATCAATCAAACGACACACCGATTTTCGAGAAATACAATATAGAGAGACAAATCAAGACCTCCTTTGGAAGAACAGTTTCCATGAGTAAAGGTGCTTATCTTATTATCGAACACACTGAAGCTTTGCACGTTATAGACGTGAATAGTGGAAACCGTTCTAATAAAGCATCCAATCAAGAAGACACAGCAATGGAAGTCAATATGATAGCCGCAGCCGAAATCGCAAGACAATTACGTCTTCGTGATATGGGTGGAATAATTGTAATTGATTTTATCGATATGGGAAATCCCGAAAACCGCAAAGTCCTGTTCGACTTCCTTAGGGAAGAAATGAGCGATGATAAAGCAAAACACAAAATCTTGCCTCCAAGTAAATTTGGATTAGTCCAAATCACAAGACAAAGAGTAAGACCGGAAGTCAACATTAAAACTAGAGAAGAAGATCCCAATAATATTGAAGGCGAAATTGAAGCGCCAATTCAAATCATTGACAAAATTGCCTTAGATCTAGAAAATATATTAAAATCCCACAATGATGTTCTGCTTAATGTACACCCCTTTGTGGCCGCATACCTTACCAAAGGTTTTCCATCAATACGTTCAAAATGGTTTTTTGAACATAAAAAATGGGTAAAAATTATACCACGTGACGCTTACACGTACCTAGAATACCATTTCTACGACAAAAAGAAGAATGTTATTATTGAATAAAACAAAAACCGCCTTTCGTGAGATTGGCGGTTTTTTTATTCCCTCACAATCTCTATTTTTCTCCTAATTTCATTTCCAAATTCATCCTCAACTGTGATATAATGAATCCCTGAAGTGGGAGTTATTGGCATTTCGTGAAAGGTTTTGGTACTGCCTTTATAAATATTGTCCACATACCAGAATAACTGGACATCTCTTGATGAATGTGCCACTTTCAAAATAACGGGTTGTATTTCACTATTAAAATTTTTAGTCAAATAAATTTTCCCGTTGCTTTTTGGATAAATAAAATCTATCGAAGCCGTTTGGGTCGAGGCACAATCTCCTCTAAAAGGAGGCAAAGGCTGATATTCTATATGTTGATTTTTGTAATACCATCCCATAACTGGTGGCAAGACAAACCATTTCTTTGTAACGATATTTTCTATGTTTTCACAACTACTGTTTACCCGATATTGCCCTGTTTTATCCAAATGAACCGTTTTGTGGTAGGGACAAATCGAAGTTGTCTTCCCTTTTAAAGACACCAATTGTTTTATTTTTGGACAATCTTCCTGTGCCAAATAACCGCTCAAACTACAAACTTCCACTTCTTCTAAATCATTCAATGGTGGCTCAAACCATTTTTGTCTTGGCAACAAATTAAAAACATCGAATAAAATAGGAGCAGCACTCGTAACACCTGTTAAACTTGGCCTTCCCTCGCCAGAAGCATTTCCTACCCAAACACCAACAACATAATGCGAATTGGTGCCAATAGCCCAAGCATCTCGATTTCCGAAACTGGTTCCCGTTTTCCAAGCAATTTTGAGCGAACTGTCATAAAACTTCCAAGCCTCATCTCCTTCCGGCCTATTAACTTCTTCCATTGCATTATACGTCAACCAAATAGAACCT
>NZ_JAQTPQ010000019.1 GCF_028712645.1 Flavobacterium sp.
TTTCATCGTGGTAACCTTTTAGTTGTTATTAAATTTAATTCTAATAAGACTAACACACAAGATGTACAATTTTTAAACTGGTCATTGAACTGGTTGTAATGCCTTGTGAATGCTAGGTTGAGATAAAAATCGGTTACCCTAATTTCGGGTAGTTTAGGGTAACCGATTTTATCCCTTTCAGTTCACGCATTAATGAATAATTTGATTGTATAGGAAAAGAAAAAACCCTTTAAATCATACGATTTAAAGGGTTTTAATTCAATTTGTATTTCTACTGGCGGAGAAAGAGGGATTCGAACCCCCGGACCTGTTACAGTCAACAGTTTTCAAGACTGCCGCATTCGACCGCTCTGCCATTTCTCCAATAAAGCGCATTCGATTTCTCAATGCGGTTGCAAATATAAGAACCTTTTTTTGTTTTACAAAAACTATTTTTATAAAAATAACAGCTATTTTATGGACTATTTTTTAATCGTTTCATTTCCTTGGTTTTAATCTAAAACCAAATCACGATTAAATCAGAAAATAGACCTAATATTGTACGTATTCTTCAATTTCTAGCCCGTATCCAATCATTCCCACGCGTTTCGTTTGCTCGGTATTCGACAACAATCGAATCTTCGAGATGTCGATGTCGTGCAAAATTTGGGCGCCAATTCCAAAATCTCTATTGTCCATTTTGATTTGGGGAGCTCTGAATACACCTTTGGTTTGCAAATCTTTCAATTCAATAATACGATTCAATAAATCTTCAGATTGTGATTCTTGATTGATAAAAAGTACAGCTCCCTTGCCGTCAGTATTGATCAATTCAAATAGGTCGCACAATTTCTTGTTGGCATCATTGGTAAGTGTACCCAAAATGTCATTATTGATTAATGTAGCGTTGATGCGGGTTAAAACAGATTCACCAATGTTCCAAGTTCCTTTAGTCAAGGCAATATGAACGCGATTATTGGTGGTTTGCAAGTAGGCTCTCAATCTGAAGGTACCAAAGCGGGTTTCTATCTCGAAATCTTCTTTCTTAATAATTAAGCTGTCATGTTGCATTCTATAAGCAACTAAATCTTCAATCGAAACTATTTTTAAATCAAATTTTTTGGCTACTTTGATTAATTGTGGTAAACGAGCCATAGTTCCGTCTTCATTCATAATTTCGACAATAACTCCTGCTGATTTAAATCCTGCCAATCGGGCAAAATCAATGGCGGCTTCTGTATGTCCGGTACGTCTTAAAACGCCACCTTGTTTAGCAATTAACGGAAATATATGACCTGGTCTTGCAAGATCGTGAGGTTTAGTGTCTTGGTTTACCAAGGCTAAAACAGTGGCAGCCCTATCCGAAGCAGAAATTCCAGTAGTCACTCCATTTCCTCTTAAATCAACTGAAACTGTGAAAGCTGTTTCCATTGGATCTGTATTATTGTTGACCATTGCTTGTAATCCTAATTCCTTGCAACGACTTTCGGTCAAAGGAGCACAAATCAATCCCCGACCGTGAGTAGCCATAAAATTAATCATCTCGGGAGTTACTTTTTCTGCAGCAGCAAGAAAATCGCCTTCGTTTTCTCTTCCTTCATCGTCAACAACAATAATAATTTTACCTTGTCGAATGGCTTCAATGGCTTCTTCAATAGTATTCAGTTGTATTTTATGGGAATCCATATTTTATTTATTTAGGAGATGGAAATAATTTTTTAAATGTTTTTTGAAAGGGTGCCAGTAAGACATCCATATTGATTAAACCAATATCATTTGTAGCTCTATAAGTCAATAAAATAGCTAATGGAGTTAATATAAAAGAAGAAAGCCAAGCACCTACAAAGGGTGAAAGTTGATCTTCTTGCGCTATTCGTTTACCAAAAGTATTTATAAAGTGGAAAGAAATAAAGATTAAAATTGCAAAAACTATGGGTAATCCAAGTCCTCCTTTTCGGATGATGGCTCCTAACGGTGCTCCTATAAAAAACATCAAGAAACAAGCAAAAGCAATTACAAACTTATCGTAAAATGCCAGTATATGATTATTTATATTTTTTTGCTTAAATTCCAGTTCTGTGTTGGTTTCATTGACAGAATATAGAGTGTTTTCTACGCTTGTTGCTGCAGTTTTTAAAATATCTAATTTTTGATTATTAGTATACAGCGTCAATAAATCATTAATTGGCTTATTTTTAGAAGGACTAAAAATTTTATCACTTTTATTAATTCGAATCCTTTGATTAATATTTTCCGAAAAGGATAGAATTTCAGTATTCATAGTCTTATGCAACGAATCTAGTGTATAGCTTAATTCGTTAATATTTAACATTGTATTCGTATTGCTAATACTTGCGTCATTGACATCTACCGCATTTAATTTGGAAAGGTCAATGTTGATAATGTATTTCTTAAAGGAGCTTTTAGCGAATGGCATTTTACTCCAATCTTCATATTTTTTGGGAAGGATATCTTCATAATAATAGCCATCATTTAATACCAATTGAAGTGTACTGGACTTTTCACTGCTAATCAACTCTCCATTTTTAGCTTTAATTACCGTTTTACTTCCACCACCTATCGGAGATTTTTTATGTATGGTAATTCCAGTCAAAATATTTCCGTTTTTACCTGATTTTTTATTGACTTTAATAGTATACAGACCAACATCACTAAATTGTCCTTCGGCAATAGCCAAAGCAGGTTTTAATTGAGCAATGTTTTTCCTGAAATTGATAAACTTAAATTCAGCATAAGGAATTACATTGTTGGCAAAAAAGAAGGCTACAACACTTAATATTGATATAAAAACAATCAAACTTTTCATTGCTCTTTGTAGAGAAATCCCAGCTGATTTCATCGCGGCAAATTCATAGTTTTCGGCTAGGTTTCCAAAAGTCATTATCGAAGCCAGTAATACAGATAAAGGTAAAACAAGTGGAATAATGCGGGGCATTGCAAACAATAAAAACTTGATAACCATTATTAAATCTAAATCTTTCCCCGCTAATTCGGCTATAAATAGCCAAACTGTTTGGAGGATAAATATGAAAAAGAGGATTACAAATACCATAGTAAATGTAGTCAGGAAAGTTTTTAGTAAATATTTGTCTAGAATTTTCACCTAAGGTTTAATCTAATTTATTGATGTAGTAATTTGGGTATTTACTTTCAGCAAAGGTAAATTGATTTTTTGATAAAGGTTGATTGGTTTTAAAAGAATTAACGGTTAATGTAGTTTTTGTTCCTTTCTTACCTATTTCTATCAAGTTATAGATATGTTTAGTTTGAACGTCTATGCCAAGTAATATCTCTTTTCTTTGGTCTTTAGAGCTAGTTGGTACTAATTTTATATATTGAATTTTTCTCCCTTTGATGTCTTGCAAAATATCCATTTTGTAGGCATAACCAGAATTAAAAAAAGTCAACATTTTAGAAGGAGTGATAGCATTATCATCATTTTCGTCGATTGTCGAAATGGTTACTTCTTCATCTTCGGGAACAATAGTATAGCTTTTTTTACCGTCAAAAATCTTGGTAACTCCCATAAAATTCAAAATATATTGATTACCTTTCATAGTCACATTTCCTTTGCTATCTTGATTGATATTCTCTTTAGTATTATTCAAGGAATATTTAAAATCAATAATAATATTATCGTAGCTTTTTACTTTAGAGGTTACTTGGTCTAAAAGATCTTTCGCCTTTTTATCTTGTGCTTGAATAGAAAAACTAAAAAATAGCAAGAAGATAATAGTGATAAATTTGAATTGGATGTTGTTTTGTGTTTGAGGTATCATTATACTAATTTGTTATTAAGTGGGCTTAAACAGACAATTTGTTTTATAGCTGTTACAGCGAATCACTAGGACTGTTCATTGTTGAAAAATTGATCTAGAGAACTCATATCAAGAATATTTACGCTTCGTGCTTTGCTACCTTCAAACGGGCCAACAATTCCAGCAGCTTCTAATTGATCAATTAATCTGCCTGCTCTATTGTAACCCAATTTGAGTTTTCTTTGTAACAATGAAGCGGAACCTTGTTGTGCATTTACAATTATTTCGGCGGCTTCTCTAAATAAAGTGTCTCTTTCGGAAATATCCATATCAAGATTGATGCCACTTTCTTCTCCAATAAATTCTGGAAGTAAATAAGCAGTCGAATAAGCTTTTTGAGAACCAATAAATTCAGTGATTTTTTCCACCTCGGGAGTGTCGATAAAAGCACATTGCACTCGCACTACATCATTTCCATTATGATAAAGCATATCTCCTCGACCTATTAATTGATCAGCTCCTTGACTGTCTAAAATGGTTCGTGAATCTATTTTTGAAGTTACCCTGAAAGCAATTCTCGCTGGGAAGTTGGCCTTAATTAATCCTGTAATCACATTGACAGATGGTCTTTGAGTTGCAATAATGAGGTGAATTCCAATAGCCCTTGCCAATTGTGCTAATCTAGCAATTGGTATTTCCACTTCTTTTCCTGCTGTCATAATCAAATCGGCAAATTCATCTACCACTAAAATAATATAGGGTAAAAAGCGATGTCCGTTTTCTGGATTTAATTTTCTAGACTTGAATTTTTCGTTGTATTCCTTAATATTACGAACCATTGCGTCTTTCAACAATGAATATCGATTGTCCATTTCTACACAAAGCGAATTCAAGGTATTGACAACTTTTGCATTGTCAGTAATAATAGCGTCTTCTGAATCGGGAAGTTTAGCCAAATAATGTCTTTCAATTTTATTGAAAAGTGTTAACTCCACTTTTTTGGGATCGACCAAAACAAACTTGATTTCGGCAGGATGTTTTTTGTAAAGTAGGGAAGTAATAACAGCATTCAACCCAACTGATTTTCCTTGTCCTGTTGCTCCAGCCATCAATAAATGGGGCATTTTTGCTAAATCGACCACGAAAGTTTCGTTCGAAATTGTTTTTCCCAATGCAATGGGTAATTCCATTTCAGCCTCCTGAAATTTGGCTGAGCCAATAACACTTTTCATCGAAACCATTGTAGGATTCTTGTTAGGAACTTCAATCCCGATAGTCCCTTTTCCTGGAATAGGAGCGATGATACGAATTCCCAATGCCGAAAGCGACAAGGCGATATCATCCTCTAAACTCTTAATTTTTGAAATTCGAATTCCAGCTTCAGGTACGATTTCATATAAAGTAACCGAAGGTCCAACAGTAGCTTTTATTTGTGCAATTTCGATTTTATAATTGCGAAGCGTTTCTACAATTTTATTTTTGTTTTCTTCTAATTCTTCCTGATTGATAGTAATTCCACCAGTTGAATATTCTTTCAACAAATCAATTGTTGGATATTTATAATTGGATAAATCCAAAGTGGGATCAAATAATCCAAAATCAGCTACCAATTTTGAAGCTAAGTTTTCTTCAATAATATCTTCCTCGGGTGCTTTTTCGATGACAAAATGATCATCATTAGTGTGAATAATTTCGGGTTCGTGAGTTGGAGCCACTTCCATCGGAATTGGTTTTATACTAATTTCCGAAGGATTATTGATAGTTGGTTTTAAGGCGTCTTTATTTAATTCGAATTGGGAACCAGTAGTTTTTAAATGAATTCCAGATGTTACATCTTCTTCGTCTTCAACGGCATATTCTTCCAGATTATAAGCACCGGAATCTATAGTCGAAGCATTGGAATCTAAATCTGATTTAATTTCTTTTTTGGTTCTTTCGAAAAAAGATTTTATTTTTTCGGGTGAAACTTTTATTTTGAATATAAGGTATATGATTAGTCCAAAAATTAAGACCAATAATGTTCCAGTTTTCCCTATGTAATCTTGCGAAAATAAATTCAATTCATAACCAATTGTTCCTCCCAATTCAGGTAGGGAAGTGGCAAAAAAACTAAATAAAACGGATAAAATGATAACAACGAATAAATCCCAAAACCAAATGTTTTTTAACTTCTTCAAGGAAATATCCAAAATTAAAAACAAACCAGTCAGGAAAAATAATCGAACAAAAAAGAAAGAAGCAATTCCGAAACCTTTATAAACAATTAAATCGGCAAGAAAAGCACCAAATTTTCCCAACCAATTCTGAACAGTTTCAGTTCGATCCGTTAATTGGTTTACAGCATTTTGATCTTCTTGTCCATAAATATAAAAGGAAATGAAGGCAAGCAATAAAGCAATTGAAAATAAGACTAAAAGAGAGCCATAAACAATTTTATATTGCTTGGAAACTTCCCAAGGTTTTTTTGTTTCCGTTTTTGAATCGTTCTTCTTTTCTGGAGTATCTTTTTTAACTGTTTTTGCCATTCTTGATTGTACTAATTCCTATAAAAACTTTGGTAAATAAATAATTAATCCAATTGCAATTGCTGTGAAAGCTGCAAAAAGAACGGCTCCAGCGGCAATATCTTTTATGAATCCAATGCGTTCGTGATAATCAGGATGAATAAAATCGGCAATTTTTTCGACAGCAGTATTCATTCCTTCAATGCTCATAACTAATCCGATAGAAAGGATTTGAAAAAGCCATTCTGTCTTAGTAATATTAAAGTAAAAACCAGCGATAGTCATCAAAATTGCAATTGAAAATTGCACAATCACACTATGTTCGGTTGTAATCAATTTTATAGCTCCTTTAGCAGCAAAGGAAATGCTCTTTAGTCTTCCGCTAAAGAAAGTATTGTCTTTCTGAAATTCCATTAATACGCTTTTAAAGCACTGCTAATGCAGCTTCATAATTAGGTTCGTTAGCAATTTCTGATACTTGTTCGGTGTAAAGAATGCTACCATTTTCATCAACAACAATGATTGATCTTGAATGTAACCCTGCTAATGGACCATCAATAATTTCTAAACCATTGGTCTTGCCAAAACTACCTTCTTGAAAATCAGATAGATTAACTACATTTTCGATTCCTTCAGCACCACAAAAGCGTTTTTGGGCAAAAGGTAAATCTCTAGAAATACACAATACTAATGTGTTTTCTAATTTAGAAGCACTAACGTTGAAAGTTCGAACAGAGGTAGCGCAAGTTCCTGTATCTATGCTTGGAAAAATGTTTAAAACTAATTTCTTTCCTGCAAAATCACTAAGTGTTGCGATTGAAAGATCATTTTTTACCAATTTAAAATCAGCTAGTTTTGTGCCAACTTTTGGTAATTCGCCTGAAGT
Source organism: Flavobacterium sp. (assembly GCF_028712645.1). Classification (GTDB taxonomy): domain Bacteria; phylum Bacteroidota; class Bacteroidia; order Flavobacteriales; family Flavobacteriaceae; genus Flavobacterium. The sequence goes on from NZ_JAQTPQ010000019.1 coordinate 7,149, forward strand.
GTGTATCGGATTTCCTCCTAATGTAATTGAAGCCATAATTTATAGTTTTTTTTATGTGCTTCAAAAGTATGAAATTTTATTTACGATTTAAGGTTTTGGATTTATGAATTGCATAATGTCGCAAAAAAAAACGCTCTCATTGCAGAAAGCGTTTGTGCGCATTTTATTCAAAAAGCTGTTGAAATTAGGATAGACTATTTATCTATTGATCCTAGAACTCGCTTCATAAAAGTATTTAAAGCTTCTTTTTTATCCATTCCGCCTTTGATTAATTTCTGAACTTCGAGTGCGCCATACATATTCGAAATTAATTCGCCAATCACATCTAATTCTTCCTCTTTCAAAGAAGAAACTTCAGTTAAAGCTTCAAGAACTTCGATGGTTTCAATAAGATAATCCTGGTCATTTTCTTCAATAAATTGAGATAAATGTTTGATTATAGGTAGCTTCATAATTATTTGATTTCGTTGACTAACTCAGCCAAAACTTCGGCTTTGTTCGTTTGGGTTTCGTTGACCAATTTGCCATTTACAAAAGTGGCAAACGTTGGTAAATTACTCACGTTAGCCAGTTTCCTTGATTCTGGAGAACTTTCAGCATCAACTAAAACAAAGGTCAAATTTTCATTTTCTGAGGCCAATTTTTTGAATTTTGGTTTCATAATTCGGCAATTTCCACACCAAGATGCCGAAAATTGAACGATTACTTTTTCGTTTTTAGAAACCAAATCTTGTAACGTATCTTCGTTTAATTCGATTAACATATTTTTTAAAGTTTAATTAAAATTTCTAAATTCCAAAAAACAAAACACAAAAATCTAATAAATCTCAAATTCAAAAAAAAAATTAAATTTGTAATAAAATTTCAAAACCTATAAAACAAAAAGAGATATTTATGAAAAAAAGTTTTGAGAATTAAAAAATTGGTATTTATTTGTTTTTTGGAATTTGAATTTTGTATTTTTCTAGTGTGAACCTAAATATTCCGCAGTACTGTTTCTATCAGCGTGCATTGCATCTTTTCCTTTTTCCCAGTTGGCTGGACAAACTTCTCCGTTAGTTTGAACGTGAGTGTAAGCATCAACTAAACGCAAATATTCGTTTACATTACGACCTAACGGCATATCATTTACACTTTCGTGGAAAATTTTTCCGTCTTCATCGATTAAATAAGTAGCACGGTAAGTCACGTTTGAACCCTCAACAATTACTGAATCAGTTTCGTCGCTGTAGCTAGTAGATTCAATGTCAAGAATTTCAAGGATATTTGATAAGTTGCGATTAGTGTCAGCAAGAATTGGATAAGTTACACCTTCTATTCCACCGTTGTTTTTTGCTGTGTTTAACCAAGCAAAATGCACTTCATTGGTATCACAAGAAGCACCAATTACAATTGTATTTCTTTTTTCGAATTCAGGTAAAGCGGCTTGAAAAGCGTGCAATTCAGTTGGACAAACGAAAGTGAAATCTTTTGGATACCAAAATAAAAGTACTTTTTTGTTGTTTTTTGTTGCTTCTTCGAAAATGTTAATTTTCAAATTATCGCCCATTTCAGAGATGGCGTCAACTGCAATGCTTGGGAATTTTTTTCCTACTAATGACATTTTTTTAAGATTTTAAGTTGTTATTTTTTTATTTGATACAAAGATAAACCAAAAGAGATGTTTTGTAATATAAATTTTAATTATTAATTTTTATATAACAATAGTTATTAATTATACTTTGAAATTAAATACCTTTAACTAAAACTGGCAAAGCCCCTTTGCATTCCAAATTCTCTAATAGTTGTTTTGCTACACTCTCTTGAAATTCAATGAAATCTTGATAAACTTGAATAATTCCTGTAGCAGATTTCAAATTTGGAATAACCTGTAATGCGTAGGGATTTCCAAAAACATATAAAATACATTTTTTTGAAATAATTAACTTTGCTAAGAATTGCAAAACAGATTCCTCCATATCAAAATTATTCAAAGGTTTTGCTTTTGGTACAAAAAGAGAAACAATTATTGTATCGAAATCAGACAGATCTTTTTCTAACTTCTCTATTGAATTTTCATCACCTTTTTCAAGAGCAAATTCTGGAGATGGAAGTGAGCTTGATAAAGTTTTAAAAAATACGTTTTCTACATTTTTATAAAGACTTAATTTGGCAAGTTGATCCCTGTTCTTAGCGTCAAAAACAGTCACACTATTATCGTTGTCTTTTATTTTAGTGATACAATTATCGGCTATTTTTCTATTCAAAACCGAAGTAGTTTCAAAATTGAAATTACCTATAGGTTCTGTATTACCAGTTAGAATTCCTGCTTTTTGTTTTAATTTCCATAGTCGATTAAAACTAGCTTCAATCCTTTCTGAAGTTGCATTTTTGAGTATTTCCTGAATTCCTTCGGCTACGTTTTCGGCGAAACACAAAACGTCATTTCCAGCATTAAAAGCTTCCCATTCGAGCTGTCCTTTCTTTTTATATAATTTTGAAACGCTGTGCATATTTAACGCATCTGAAATCACCAACCCATCATAACCCAACTGTTTTCGCAAAAGATCTTCAATTATGGGTTTTGATAAAGTTGCCGATGTGTTTTTTCCATCATTCAAAGCAGGAACGGCCAAATGTCCTATCATAATCGAATCGACATTATTCTCAATTCCTTTAATAAATGGAACCAATTCGTTTTCGAGTAATTGTTCCAAAGTTTCTTCTAAAACGGGCAATCCTAAATGCGAATCAACACTGGTATTTCCGTGACCCGGAAAATGCTTCAGGCAACCCAAAACGCCAACATCATTCATTCCACACAAATATTCTAAAGCAAAACGAGCCACTTTTTCTTTATTTTGACCAAAAGAGCGGTAACCAATTACGGGATTATTTGGATTGTTATTGATGTCTGCTAATGGAGCTAAATTGTAATGAATACCTGCCGATTTCAAGTCTAATCCAATTTGTTTTCCAATTTCATAAACCAAATTGATTTCGCTTTCAGGCAAAGCACCAAGTGTTATGGCATAAGGATATTGTGGTGTTTTTTCGACACGCATTGCCAATCCCCATTCAGCATCAATACTCATCAAAAGGGGAGTTGTTGTGCATTTTTGAAAACGAACAATGAGTTCTTTTAAGCGTTCAAAACTATAATCATTGATTTCAATTTTTTTCTTGGTTTCATAGTTCGTTGCAGCACTTGCACGACTATGAAAAAAGGTCAATCCACCAATATTATGTTCTTTGATTAGACGTTCAATTTCTTGCATATTTTCTTCGGTGTCGTTGATAAAAACGGCAGGAAAAAAGAATTGTCCTATTTTTTGTTTTAATGTCATTGTTTAAAATTTATGCTTGATGGTACACAGATTATATGGATTTACTTCGTAAAAACGCAGATGAAAACGGATTTTTAAAATTGTTCTAATTAATGTAATTAGTTTCTTTTTTGCAAACTATTTATTTAAATTTTAATCTTTAAGAATCAGTTCTTATCCGTGTCTTTAAGAAGTAAATCCGTGTCATCCGTGTGCAATTTATTTTATAATTTTCTTTCCATAATCGCTAGGAAAAATCAAAAAACGAGACAAAATTAATCCTGGAATTGTGGCACAAAGCACCCAAATAAAGAAATTTCCGTAACCTAAATATTCTTGAATATATCCGCTCAACATTCCAGGAAGCATCATTCCTAAAGCCATAAATCCAGTGGCGATAGAGTAGTGGGAGGTTTTCGATTCGCCTTCGGCAACGTATATTAAAAACATTGTAAATGCAGCAAATCCAAATCCGTAACCAAATTGTTCAATTATTACTGCGGCATAAATAGAAGGATTGAAATTAAAATCAATTAAAATTGGATTTAATTTAAAGTCAATAAACCAAAAGTTCAAATTTAGGATAGTTTCAGGATGAAAATGAGAAAGCAGAATAAATCCTATTATAGGGAGGTGCATTGTCAAAATCATAGGCAACATCCATTTACCAAGACCGTTTTTTGATATTGCAATTCCGCCTAAAAGTCCACCAATAACAAGTGCAATAACACCAAATGTCCCATAAGCAATACCTATATCTTGCGTTGTTAATCCCATTCCTCCAACAGATTTTTCATCAATTAAGAAAGGGGTAAGCATTTTTAACAATTGAGATTCTCCCAATCTGAATAACAAGATGAAGGCTAAAACCAAACCAATTTGTTTCTTTTGAAAAAAAGTGGAAAAAACCTTTCCAAAACTGACTTTTGGAGTTGATTGGAATTCGTTTTCGGTAGTTTTTGTTTCAATTTTTGGAGTTGAAAAATAATTATATATTGTTATTATCGCCATAATAAAACCAACTATGACCATAGTATAAGACCAAGCTTTGGTTTTGTCTCCATATTTTTGCTCCAAATAACCCGCTATTACCACTATTAATCCATTTCCAGTTAGCATAGCAAGGCGATAAAAGGTGCTTCTGATTCCTAGAAAAAAGGCTTGTTTTTCTTTGGACAAAGCCAGCATATAAAAGCCATCGCTCGCTACATCATTTGATGCTGATGCAAAAGCAGCAACCCAAAAAATAGCCAAACTCAATACGAAAAAATTACTCATTGGAATCGTTAATCCTACAATCAAAAAAGCAATAGAAATCAATAATTGCATCGTTAAAAACCACTTTCTTTTCGTTGCATAAATATCAATAAAAGGACTCCATAAAGGTTTAATTACCCAAGGTAAATACAATAAACTGGTATAAATTCCAATATCTTCATTGCTGATTCCTAGGTTCTTGTACATAATCACCGAAACTGAAAGGATAATGGCGTAAGGCAAGCCAGAAGCAAAGTTTAAAATAGGTATCCAATACCAAGGTTTAGAGTCGTTTTCCATTTAATTTATTTTCGGTTAATTAATAATTGTTGCAGCACTTTCATTACCAAAATAATCAATAAAAGTGAGAGCACAACTATTATTTTCATCTGATTTTTTTGTTGGGACACAAATCTTAATGCTATCACATTTTTCGGTTAAGCATATTTTTTCAATGATTTGACTTGGATTATTAACATCAATTTTAGAGTTAATTTTCGCACGATAAATCATAATATAGCGCACTTTACTGTTCAGTGGATATTGGATGGTAAAACTTGAATTATCAGTGTCTTTCGATATCAAATTTACTGTTGGAACATCAATAACTATTTTTTTAGAATAGGGAACAGCAGAAGGAAGTGCAGGATATTTATATTGATTTTCTAATAATAATTGAGCAACATTTCGATTTTTATTTACGAATGATTTGGCACTAAAAAACGCATTTCCTTCCACGTTTTTATAAGTTCTTGTGACATTAATTTGATTCGGAATTTCATTTGGATCGCTCCATTTTTTATCCGAATCGCTATTGATTTTATAGGTTCCGTTACCGATGTAAATAGCAGTATTTTTTGAATTTTCTGACCACCATTTCAATAGTTTTGAATAGGAAGCTTTAGGATGATCGATGCTCCAGTAGAGTTGAGGAACAAGATAATCTATCCAGCTATTTTCCATCCAAGCCAATGGATCTGCATATAAATCGTCATAATTAGTTTGTCCAGCTTGAGTGTCAGAACCTTTTGGATCAATTGATTTGTTGCGCCAAACTCCAAACGGACTAATGCCAAATTGCACCCAAGGTTTGATTTTTTTTATAGAGGAAGAAACCTTTTTTACCAAATTATTCACGTTCGAGCGTCTCCAATCATCAAGACTGAGACCGTTACCATATTTTGCAAAAGACTCGGAATCGTTAAATACTTCTCCAGCTACTTTATAAGGATAAAAATAATCATCAAAATGGATGGCATCGATGTCATAATTTCGAACTACTTCATTAACAACGGAAACCAAAAGTGTTTGAACTTCGGGCAAAGCAGGATTGTAATAATATTTTCCACCATATTTAATCATCCAATCGGGATGTTTGTAGAAATCGTGGTTAGGACTTAAGATTTCTGTTTTCAAATCCATAGTTGCGCGATATGGATTTAACCAAGCGTGAAATTCGAAACCTCTGGCGTGAGCTTCAGTAATCATCCATTCCAGTGGGTCAAAATAGGGACTTGGAGCTTTTCCTTCTTTTCCTGTCAAATAGCGTGACCAAGGTGCTAATTCAGAAGGGTAGAACGCATCGCCTACACTTCGAATTTGAACAATTACGGCGTTGTAATTCAGCTTTTTATAAGTATCTAAAATTTCAATAAAATCAGCTTTTTCTTTTTCGATGGAATCTGTTCTCTTTTTTGGCCAGTCAATATTTTCTACCGTAGCAATCCAAACTGCACGGAATTCATTCTTTGGATTAGTTGATTTTTCTTGTGCATTTCCATTCGAAAACGAAAATGCAATTAGGGAAATTAGTAGTAGAATGTACTTGTATTGATTCATTTTTATTCTAAATTATGTAAAAATCAAAAGTAGTTTTTTTGGAGAAGTTTATCCTATAAAATTTTGATAAAGTTCAGTTTTAGTTGTTGCTGCAATTTCTTTGCCAAATAATTGAATATGACTATCCGTCACTTGCACCATTTTTGAAAATGGCACACGGATGACACGGATTTAAACCTATAAAAACGTATTTTTTTATTAATAGCAGCGAAAATCTGTCTGATCCATATCATCTGCGTGCTTTATTGGGTTATTAGTCCGCTTAAGTAACGAGAAAGATATAATGTCGCAATTATTAAAAAGAGTTTTTGCCACAGATTAAGGAGGATTAAAAAGATTTTTAAGCTAATTAACTAATTAATCTGTGCTAATCTGTGACCCGAGCGATAGCGAACAGGCGAAGCAAATCTGTGGCAAAGGAATTCATTAAAATACAACATTAAATTTTAGCTATTACTTAGCAGACAGTCATATAATTGAAATACTTTATTCTTTGTAAATTACACTTTAAAAATCAATCTGTTTTTATATAAAATCCATAAAATAAGTGACCAGAAAAGAGCATATATTAGTGCAAAAGCTAATGACGCATTCATTGGATTACTAAAAAAGGGCTTAATATCAACAGTATAAAAGTAATTTTGAAGACTGATTTGTTCCGTTTTATTTTCTGGATTTTGAACTGTAATTGCATTCAAAGTCCTTGGAATAATTCCTGAAAAAAAGAAAACTATCATAGGATTAACCCCCCAAATTAAAAACAGCTTCGTCCATTTTTTATAGTTGGCAATTTCAATTATATAGTATAAAAAGGTTAGAATAAGTATTGCTAATCCCGCAGTATATAAGACGTAAGAACTGGTCCAAAGTGATTTGTTGATGGGAAATACGCTGTTCCAGATTAAACCAAGAATTACCAGAACAACACCAATAATTCCTGTTTTTTTTGCAATTTCCATTTTTGGAATTTGTAGGTTTAGTATTTGTCCAATGAACATTCCTAAAATTCCTGTGGCTATGGCAGGCAATGTGCTTAAAATTCCTTCTGGATCCCAAGTTTTGGAATAACTCCATAAATGTCCGTTTAAAACTGAATTGTCCAACCAAGCAGCCAAGTTGGTTCCTTTTTCAAAATTTGCTACACCAAATCCAGGAACTGGGACAAAAGCCATTAAAATCCAATAAGTTAATACTATTGCAACTGCAACTAGAAGTTGTATTTTTTGGGTTGTTTTCAGATATAAAATAGAGGCAAAGAAATATACAATTCCTATTCGTTGTAAAACACCAGGAATTCTGACGTCTTTATACTCTTCTATTTGGCTATAAGCCAGAAATAGGAGTATTACAAGAATTCCCGAAACTAAATACGTTTTAATTTTTGGACTGAATTTCCCCAAGAGAGCAAAAGCAACCGAAAAAGTTATAACTAGTCTCAAGATTAATATAGAGATTCCTTCTATGCCAAATAATTCAATTCTATTAAAATAATTCAAGAATAATCCAAGGCAGAAAATTCGTAAGGAGCGAACAATAATTTTATTAAAAACGGCAAAATCAAATTGTTTATGTGGCATTGCAAATGGGATTGCAGTTCCCATTATAAAAACAAAAAATGGAAAAACCAAGTCAGTTGGGGTGCAACCGTTCCATTCGGCGTGTTCTAAAGGAGGATAAATCGAATCCCAACTTCCTGGATTATTGACAATAGTCATCAATAAAATAGTGAATCCCCTGAATACATCTAGCGAAATTAAACGTTCTTTAGTCATTGTTTTTGATTTAAAATTGATGAAAATGAGTTACTAATTTTTCTGTTTTTCAGGTTAATTACACTTTAAAAATTAGTTTATTTTTATATAAAATCCATAAAATAAGAGACCAGAAAAGGGCATATATCAAGGCAAAAGCTAATGACGCATTCATTGGATTGTTAAAAAAAGGCACGACATAAAAGGTATAAAAGTAATCTTGAAGATTAATTTGTTCCGTTTTAATTTCTGGATTTTGAACCTCTATAGCACTCAAAACCCTTGGAATTATTTCTGAAAAGTAGAATACAATCATAGGATTAACCCCCCAAATTAAAAATAACTTTGTCCATTTTTTATAGTTGGCAATTTCAATTATATAGTATAAAAAGGTCAAAATCAGTATTGCTAATCCCGCGGTGTATAAGACGTAAGAACTGGTCCAAAGTGATTTGTTGATGGGAAATATGATGTTCCATATTAAACCAAAAATTACCAGAATAGCTCCAATAATTCCTGTTTTTTTTGCAATTTCCATTTTTGGAATTTGTAGGTTTAGTGTTTGCCCAATGAACATTCCAATAATTCCTGTGGCTATAGCAGGCAATGTGCTTAAAATTCCTTCCGGATCCCAAGTTTTGGCATAACTCCATAAATGTCCATTTAAAATAAAATTGTCAAACCAAGCTGCCAAGTTGGTACCTTTTTCAAAATTTGCTGCACCAAATCCCGGAACTGGGACAAAAGCCATTAAAATCCAATAAGATAATAAAATTGAAGTTGCAACTAGAAGTTGTGTTTTTTGGGTTGTTTTCAAATATAAAATTGAGGCAAATAAATATACAATTCCTATTCGCTGTAAAATACCAGGAATTCTGACGTCTTGATATTCTTCTATTCGGCTGTAGGCTAAAAATAATAGTATTGTAAGAATTCCAAAGACTAAATAGGTTTTAATTTTTAAACTAAAATTTCCTAAAAGAGCAAAACCAACTGCCAACGAAATAATTACTCGGAGGATTAATAAAGAGATTCCTTCTAAACCAAATAATTCTATTCTTCCAAAATAACCCAAGAATAATCCAAGGCAGAAAATTCGTAGGGAGCGAACAATAATTTTATTAAAAACGGCAAAATCAAATTGTTTATGTGGCATTGCAAATGGGATTGCCGTTCCCATTATAAAAACAAAAAATGGAAAAACCAAGTCAGTTGGGGTGCAACCGTTCCATTCGGCGTGTTCTAAAGGAGGATAAATCGAAGCCCAACTTCCTGGATTGTTGACGATGGTCATCAATAAAATAGTAAAACCCCTGAATACATCTAGTGAAGTTAAGCGTTCTTTAGTCATTGTTTTTTTGTTTTTAATTAGCTTAGCTTTTTAGCTTGGAAATGAAATTTTACCCATTGAAACTGATGGAATTCCTTTGCGCAAGCCAAAATTTGAATCACCGCCAGAAACTGTTTCATTTGCTAAAATAGCGAATAGTATCGCCTCTTTTGCATCACCTGAAATTCCCAAAACATCCGTTTTTAAAAAATTACAAGGCAATAGTTCTTTCAGCCAACTTACTAATAATGGATTGTGAGCACCTCCTCCCGACATATAAACGGTAAAATCTTCTATAGTATTTTTTGTGTTTTTTGTGGCATAAGTAATTGCTTCGGCTATGGTTTCGGCACTAAATCGGGTTAATGTTGCTAATAAATTCTGGATAGAAATAGTTTCGGTATTACTTTCAGTTTGGGCTTTTTTGACGTATTCAAGATTAAAAAGTTCAGGTCCTGTGGTTTTAGGAAAAGAATCTTGGAAGAATTTATTCAATTTCAACGCATCCAAAAGGGACTGATTTACAACCCCTTGTTTTGCAATTTCAGCATCTTTATCATATTCTTTTTCAGGGAAATATAATCTTGTAAAAGCATCAATAAGTGTATTGCCAGTGCCTGTATCTGTTACGAAAACCTCTTCTGGATTCAAACTCGAGGGTAAATAGGTGAAATTTGAAATACCTCCCATATTGAGCATAATTCTATTTTCGCCTTTTTTGCCAAAGATAAAATAATCTCCGTAAACCGCCAATGGTGCTCCTTCACCACCTGCGGCGAGATGTTTTTGTCTGAAATCAGAAATTGTAATGATACCCGTTTTTACGGCAATATGATCGCCATCTCCGATTTGTAAGGTAGCATTTGGGAATTTTTCTTGCTGGTGCAAAATCTTTGGCGTGTGAAATACAGTTTGTCCGTGTGAAGCAATTAAATCGACTTCATTTTTAGATATATTCCAATGCTTTAAGCATTCGATAATCATATTGGCGTGGAGTATTCCAATCCATTCATTCAATACGACCAGTTTTTGAAAATCAATGGTTTGCTTGGCAAAAACGTTTCGGATTTCTGTTTTTATATCTTCCGAATAGTCAACAGTTTCGAATTGTAATAATTTAACTTCCGTAGCTTCGCCTGAACCCGAAATTTCACATAAAGCTACATCTAAACCATCCAAAGAGGTGCCAGACATCAGACCAATAATGGTGCGTGATGGTTTTTGGGCAATTTGATATAACGATTTTAGATTTTTGTTCATTTTTGATTTTTTACTAAAAGGAATACTACTATTTTTTTTTAATTTCCTAGAATTTAGATGTAATTTTTTATGACTGTCTATTACTAGTACCAATCGAAAATCTAAATTATTTTATTTTAAAATAAAGTTTTTTTCTTGAAACCATTAAGAAATTAAGGCTCGTTAAGTGTTATAAGTAATAGCTAAAATTTAATGTCGTATTTTAATGAATTCCTTTGCCACAGATTTGCTTCGCCTGTTCGCTATCGCTCGGGTCACAGATTAGCACAGATTAATTCGTTAATTAGCTTAAAAATATTTTTAATCCTTCTAATCTGTGGCAAAAACTCTTTTTAATAATTGCGACATTATATCTTTCTCGTTACTTAACTTAATTTCTTAATGGTTAAAAAAATATAATAAAAACTTTGGTATTCTTAACAGACAGTCATATAAATTTTTATTTTATGATTGACTCCTGAATTATTTTCTGAATATCTTCCCGAATTCTTTCTTTGGACAATTTGTTTCCTTCGTTAGGAATTACCGGATAAGTTCTATTTGACAATAAAACATAAACGATTTCGGTTTCTGGATCAACCCAAGCTATATCTCCTGTGAAGCCAGTATGACCAAAACTAGATTCGGAAACGCAATTGCAAGTAGAACCCTCTTTGCCTAATCTTTTGTCAAAACCTAAACCTCTATGAACTCCTTCGGCACAAAAGTAGCAAGTATTAAAATCATCGAATGTCTTTTCGGAGAAATATTGATGGTTTCCGTAATTTCCTTTTTGTAAAAATAGTTGCATCATTTTGGCAACATCCATTGCATTAGAAAAAATTCCGGCGTGACCTGCAATTCCGCCTTCTATAGCTGAACCTTGGTCATGAACATAACCTTGGATGACTTGGTGTCGAAAATAATTGTCAATTTCTGTTGGTGCAATTACGCTTTTGTCAAATTTTTGCAAAGGATTATATAGCGTATAATTCATTCCAAGAGAATTGTAGAAGTTTTCACGGCTAAGGACATCCAACTTTTTATGGGTGGCCTTTTCTAAATATTCTTTCAGAATCATAAAGGTTAAATCACTGTATTTGTACTCTTTTTTTGAAGATAGAGGACTATCGGCAATAATTTTCATAATAGTATCGTGATAATCATTTCGGATAAATAGACTGTCGGCGACCTTTCTTGAAAACTGGGAATCAAAGGTTTTGCTATAATATTTTTTCAATGGCATATTTGAACCATCCAATGTTGTTTTGTAAAATGGAATCCAAGCTACAAGACCAGCATAGTGGGAAAGTAAATCCTTGAAAAGAATATCTTTCTTATTGGAATTTGCAAAATACGGAAGCATCGTTCCTAATTTTGTATCCAAAGCTACTTTATTTTGGTCATACAATTGCATCACATTTGGAAGTGTAGCAATCATTTTCGAAAGGGAAGCAACATCATATAAATCAGAATTTAAAACTTTTTCAATAGTGTCATAAGTATGAAAACCATAAGATTTTTGATAAATGACTTTTCCTTTTCGAGCCACAAGAACTTGAATTCCTGGGGTCATTTTGCCATCAATTGCTTTTTGTGCCAAAGAGTCAATTTTAGATAAAATCAATGGATTCATACCTACATTTTCAGGAGCTGTAAAACCCAAACGATTCATTTTTTCTGTCGATAAACCATCATTTACTTTGAAGGCAGTATTGATTGAAACTGGTAGTTTTCCTTTGGCTTCAATTGCTCCAAATAGCAGCTCAGCTGAAACTTCCTGAGAAATATTTGAATTTTGGTAGGAAACTACAAGTCCTTCAATAGTATCAAAATTTGTTATTGGCAGCAGTGAATAGGGTTTTACAAAAACATCAAGAATTACTTTATTGTTTTTTGCAATTTCTTGTAACCAAAGCAATTCCGTTTCCGAAAAATCTTGTTTTTCCCATGCTTTGTCTAATTTATGAAAACCAACGATTACCGTATTGTATTTTTTGAGTTCAATATTTAAACTGTCGATATTGGTGTTTGATACTTCGGTAACTTCTGTGTATTTTTTTAATGTTGACACGAAGGAACTATTTGGACCATCTCCTAATTTTACGTAGGCAATTTTTTGATTTAGATTTTTGATAGGAAGTATTTCCTCCTTGTTTTGCAAAACGGTAACTGCATTTTCATATAATTGATATTGCAGTGCATCATTTAGAGTAGGAGTAAGGTCGTGTATTAAACTTGAGGTTTCAATTGGTTTATAATTATTTAATCCTGCTTTAAATTTATAGTGCAATATTTTCTTGGCAGAATATGCCAAACGATCTTCTGAAATAGTTCCTTCATTATAGGCAGTTTTAATTTTTTCAATGGACAATGGCACATCGTCTGGACAAAGCAGGATGTCGTTTCCTGCCATAAATGCAGCTAAGTCAATATCTCCAGGACCTTTAAAGTTGCTTGCGCCTTTCATTCCGAGAGCATCCGTAAAAATTAAACCTTCAAAACCCAGTTGGTTCTTGAGTATATCAGTTACCACATTATGCGAAATTGATGTAGGGCAATTTTCTTGTGGTTCCAGACTTGGAATATTGAGATGGGCAACCATTACAGAAGCTAACCCTTCATCAAACATTCGTTTGTAAGGATACAATTCTACTAGATTAATACGCTCTTTTGTAAAATTAACTGTCGGTAATGTTTTATGGGAATCGGTTGAAGTATCTCCGTGTCCAGGGAAATGTTTGCCTGTGCAAAAAATACCTTGACTTTGTTCCCCTTGCATTAAAGCGATGGCTTTATCGGTAACACTAACTTTGCTTTCTCCAAAAGAACGAAATCCAATTATAGGATTTTTAGGATTGGTATTGATGTCGATAACTGGAGCAAAATTGAAATGTATTCCCATTCGTTTGCTTTCCTTACCAATATTTGTCCCAACTTTTTCGATTAATTTCAAATCTTGAATGGCACCCAATGTCATATTCCAAGGATAACGATAAGTAGAATCTAATCGCATACTCAAACCCCATTCGCCATCAATTGCGATGAATAGTGGAACCTTGGCTTCAGCTTGATACCGATTGGTTAAATTGGCTTGACGAACTGGCCCGCCTTGAAAAAAAATAAGACCTCCAACTTTATATTCCTGAACCAATTTATCAATGCCTTCGACCTCAGTGGAATCTCTATTAGAATAGGCTGAGACCATAAAAAGTTGTCCTACTTTTTCCTCAAGAGACATTTTATTATAAATGCTGTCAACCCAATGAGTTTCGGTATCAGAATCTTTGAAAAAAGTTTTTCTTTCAGATTTGATTTTAGGAATATAGGTTTCATTATTTTCTGTAATAATGGGGTTTTTTAGAGGAAGACTGGAAATCTTACTTTTTTTAGTCGCACAATTAGTGATCAAAATTAATAAGGCAAGATAGAAACTAATTTTTGTAATGTAATTTTTCATTAAATATTGAATTATAGTTTTTTTAATATTGAACACCATCAACTTTTTAACACTTTTAGAATTTAATCTCTTTTGGTTTTATTCCTCGAAGCTCTGCTTCGATTTGTTTTTTTGCCACAGATTTCACAGATTTTTTTTTTGTGTGCGAATTTGTGTTTTACTTTGTCAATACCTAGTGGTTTTCACCCCGAGGTAGTTTGTTTTTTAAGAACTGTTTATAAACTTATTTTTTCAACGGAAGTCTTACTGATTAGGTATAACCCAATAAAAGTAATTATTCCATTTATTAGTATTAATTCATTGTCAAAAACATATCCAAAAAACAATATTTTTGAATTTTCATTGATAAGATAAGTTGCCATTGGAGACATTAAGCATATAAAAGGAACTAGTTTATCGTTTACTTTTTTTGATTTCAGAAATAATCCAAAAGCATATAATCCTAATAACGGACCATAAGTGTAGGATGCAACTTTAAATATCATCCCAACAACTGAGCTGTCGTTAATTGAATTAAAAATTAAAATAACTAAAAATACCAATGCAGAAAAACTAATATGCACAAAATTTCTAGTTCTTATTGTATTTTTTTTGGAACGGTTTTCGGTTTTATCCATACCAAGAAAATCAACACAAAAAGAGGTTGTAAGTGCTGTTAATGCAGAATCAGTAGTGGCAAATGTAGCTGCAATAAGTCCTAATAAAAATATTATTGCAGGAATTAAAGACAAATGGTTTAGTGCGATTTCTGGAAATAACAAATCAGTTCTCGGTTTATTTGTAATAGAATCCAAAGGAATGGCGATGCCGTTTTTGTCTGCATAAATATAAAGTAAAGCCCCAACGCTCAAGAAAAAAATATTGATTATAACGAATATTCCCGTGAAGGTAAACATGTTTTTTTGTGCTTCGCCAATGTTTTTGCAACTGAGATTTTTTTGCATTAAGTCTTGGTCAAGACCAACCATGGCGATAGTAACAAGCATTCCACCCAAAATTTGTTTCACAAAATGAAATTTGCTGGTCATAAAATCATCAAAGAAAAACACTTTTGAGTAATTGCTTTTTTTTACTTCATAAAAGGCTTCTACTAGACTTAAATTTAAACTATCACAAATAAAATAGATGGTTAGAAATACTGATGAAACAAGAAAAAAAGTTTGCAAAGTATCTGTAATAATTATCGTTTTAAGTCCTCCTCTGTAGGTATAAGAAAAAATTAAAACTAACGATAGTAATACCGTCAAAGAAAACGGAATTTTATAATAATCGAAAACGAAACGTTGCAATACAATTACAACAAGATAGAGCCTGAATGCAGAGCTAACGGTTCTACTTATCAAGAAAATTGAGGAAGCAGTTCTATAACTATACAAACCCATTCTTTTTTCTATGTAACCATATATAGAGGTTAAATTCATTCTATAATAGAGAGGCAATAGTAATTTTGTGATAATAATAAATCCTAGTGCATTACCCAAAACAAACTGAAAATATTTGAATTGTTCTCCACTTGGAGCACCAACCTCTCCTGGAACAGATATAAATGTTACACCCGATAGAGCAGTTCCTATCATTCCGAAAGCTACTAAATACCATTTTGAATTTTTATTGGCTTTGAAAAACGCCTCATTGCTATCATCTTTTTTACTTACTACGTGTGATATGTAGAATAAAATTCCGAAGTAGAAAATGATAAGAATTAGTATTGTACTTGGTGTCATTTTTATTAAAATTTTAATAATAGTATGCCATTTGATTTATGAGATTTCACTTTTAATAAAGGATGATTTTTATGTCAAATTAAACACTGTTGCCACTATTTATGCTACTTGTATTGGATATAATGGACATTAACAGTGTTCAAAATGACAAAAACTAAATCAAACCTATTATCTTAAAAAAACGATTGAATGTTAATTTCGTTTTCTATATTTTTTTCATAGCCATTAAAACGGCTCTGACACTCTTGTGTTCTTCAAGTAATTTTGCTGCTTGCATCTTATCAATATTTAGTTCTTCGACAATCATTTTCACGCCTCTTTTTACCAATTTTTTATTTGATAATTGCATATCAACCATTTTGTTGCCTTTTACACGACCCAGTTTAATCATAACTGATGTTGTAATCATATTTAGAACTAATTTTTGAGAAGTTCCAGATTTCATTCGTGTGCTTCCAGTAAGAAATTCGGGGCCTACTATTAATTCTATCGGAAAATCAGCTTCTTTAGAAATTAGACTTAAACTATTACAAGAAATACTTCCAGTTATGATATTATTTTCTCTAGCTTTTTTTAATCCACCAATGACATAAGGAGTGTTGCCCGATGCTGCAATTCCTATAACAACATCTAATGTAGATATGTCATATTTTTTTAGATCTTTCCAAGCCTGATGAATGTCGTCTTCTGCATTTTCAACGGCTTTTCTTATTGCCGAATCTCCTCCTGCAATAATTCCAATGACCCAATCATCAGGAACTCCGAAAGTAGGTGGACATTCTGATGCGTCAAGAACTCCAATTCTACCAGAAGTACCCGCACCTATATAAAATAATCTACCACCAGTTTTCATTTTAGAAACGATGACATCTACTAATTTTTCAATTTTAGGTATTTGTTTTTCTACAACTTCTGGCACTTTTTTATCTTCGGCATTGATGTTAATGAGTAATTCTTGAGTACTCATTTTATCTAAATTAGAGTATAAGGATTCTTGCTCAGTATCTGGATTGTTTCTTTTCATTTTTATTTTTATTTTTTGAATATTTTTTATTGTTTATAAAACCTGTTTTTTTGATCTTCTATTTTTACTTTTTTAGAGAATTCAAGTCATAAATAAAAGCACAATCTACAGCTAATTTGATATTATTTTTCATTATTATCAGTTACTTGGACCAATTTTGAAAATGGCACACGGATGACACGGATTTAAACCGATAAAAACGGATTTTTATATTAATATCAGCGAAAATCCGTTTAATTCGTGTCATCTGCGAGCTTTATTGGGTTATTAGTCCGCTAAGTGGACAGTCATATTATTTTTTCTATTTTAAAATTTGACTCTTTTGAAATAGATTTTAATTCTATTTATAATTAATTCTATTTATAATTAATTCTATTTATAATTAATTCTATTTATAATTAATTCAATTTATATTCTCCACTAGAGCTTCTATCAAAACTAAAAAGCAGAAGCTCTCGGTGAAGAACCAACTAACTAAACTAACTATTTTTTAACTATAATATTTGTCTTTTTTGATCTAGCAATGGGTATTGTCTAAAAAAAATTATTATTTTATTGATTGTGTTTTAAAACAGCTTCGAAAACCTGCTGACGTATTATATTTGGATTGAAATATTCTCCGTTTTCCTGTAATCCAATATTCTGCCTGTTGATTAATAATAATACTGAAATTTTATTTTTTGGAATTACTGCAATGCTAGTTCCAGTAAAACCCGTATGTCCGAAAGTTCCTTCGGGACCGTTTTTCATAAAGGCATTTTTTGGATCCATCATCCAACCGATACCATTATTAAATTTATCTTTTGTTAGAAATTCTTTTATGGTTACTTCAGAAATAAATGTTTTGGAACCTACTTTTCCTTTATTAGCAAGCATATCAACCAGTTTTTGAATGTCGTCAATTGTCGAAAATATTCCTGCTGCACCTGAAATTCCGTTGTTTGCATACCAAGTATTGCCATCATTTGATTCTCCTTTTAGAGTATATTTACGCCATCCGTTCCATTGGGTAGGGTCAATTTCTTTTACTTTAAATCCTAGTATCGAATCATAAACCATTCTTTTTTCATAAGGATTTCCGTGAGAAGTAGCCGCTATTTTTTTATAATGTGTTGTAGTTAGCGGATTAAAAGTTGTATTTTTCATTCCTAGAGGGACAAAAATATTTTGTTTCATAAATTGTTCTAAGGGGAGTTTAGAAACAATTTCTACAATTTCTCCAAGAAGAACAAATCCTAAATCGCTATAACGTCGTTGCCCTCCAACAGGAAACATAAGAGGAAGCTCTTCTATTAACTTATAGCTTTCCTGTTTGTTCGAAGCTCGATAATAAAGCGGATACCATTCATAAAGTCCTGCAGTGTGAGTAAGAAGATGGTGTAAGGTAATATCCTTTTTTTCGGGGGTATCAAAAGCTTTGATATACTTACTTACAGGGTCTTCAACATTAAGAAGTCCTCGGTCTTGCAATAACATAATAGAGGTTGTGGTTCCAACAACTTTGGTGAGAGAAGCAATATCAAAAAGATGTTCTTCCGTCATTTTCTCTAACGGATTTATATGCTGATGGTCAAAATTATATTTTTGGGCATATCCATAAGCATGTTTATAAATACTATTTTTGCCCATTTTTATTTGGATTACAGCTCCAGGAATTTTGTCTAGATTAATTTGTGTTTGGATGATGCTGTCTACTTCGGCAGCCAAACTTCTTTTATTTGCTTTCAAATTAAGATTCTGACCATTTGAAATTAAGCCAAAAGAGGCGAATAAAATTGTTAAAAAAAAGGATTGT
>NZ_JAQTPQ010000224.1 GCF_028712645.1 Flavobacterium sp.
CTACAGGTGGTGGGACATCAATTTGTTTTCAAGTTCCCGCTATGATGAAGGATGGAATTTGTTTAGTAATTTCTCCTTTAGTGGCGTTGATGAAAGACCAAGTTCAGCGATTACAAAAGATCGACATCAAAGCCATTGCAATCACTGGTGGAATAAAATCTGATGAAATAATTACACTCTTAGACAATTGTGAATTTGGGAATTATAAATTCTTGTATTTATCACCAGAGCGCTTGCAATCCGATTGGATTTTAGAGCGAATAAAAAACTTACCTATTAATTTAATTGCTATCGATGAAGCCCATTGTGTTTCGCAATGGGGACACGATTTTCGACCTGCTTATTTAAAAATAGCGAATTTAAAAAGCCATTTTCCTAAAGTTCCCTTTTTAGCGCTCACTGCATCGGCAACCAATCGGGTTCTTGAGGATGTAATTGTCCAATTGGGATTAGAAAAACCGGCCATTTTCCAGAAATCATTTGCTAGAAAAAATATTGCTTATATGGTTTTTGAAGTCGAGGACAAATTGTATCGAATGGAGCAAATCTTGAAAAAGAATCCGCAACCATCAATTATATATGTTCGAAACAGGAAATTGTGTTCAGAAACAGCATCTCAATTGCAATCTTTGGGATTTAAGGCGACATTTTACCACGGTGGTTTATCTATTAAGGATAAAGAAAAAAATATGACCCTTTGGATGAATGAAGAAGCTCAAATTATAGTTGCAACTAATGCTTTTGGGATGGGGATTGATAAATCCAACGTGAAAACGGTGATTCACATTCATCTTCCGGAGAGTATCGAAAGTTATTATCAGGAAGCTGGTCGCGCTGGTAGAAATGAAGAAAAAGCATTCGCAGTAATTCTCACAAGCCCTTCTGATAAAATTCAAGCAGAAAGCCAATTCATAAATGTTTTGCCTGACAAAAAATTATTGAACCAAATTTATATAAAATTATGCACTTATTTCCGTATTGCTTATGGTGAAGGAATCAACGAACAATTCTCGTTTAATTTGAATCATTTTTGCCAAAAATATGGGTTTCCGACCTTAAAGACTTTTAATGCTATTCAGTTTTTAGATCGACAAGGCGTTTTAAGTTTGTCGCAAGAATACTCAGAGCGGATTACAATGCAATTCATTATTGAGTCCAAAGAAGTAGTTCGATATGTGAGTTTGAACACCCAAGAAGAACCTATTATTCTTGCCATTCTTAGAACATACTCTGGAATTTATGAAACACAAACAGCTATCAATTTATCATTAATTGCAAAAAAATCAGGTTCTGAAGAAACAATGATACATTCGGTTTTAGAGAAATTAAAAAGTCTTGAGATTATTGATTATCATAAAAAAAATAATGATGCTACAATTATTTTCAATGAAGTGCGTGAAGACGAAAGAACCATCAACCGAGTTTCGAAATATCTTGAAACACAAAATCAACAAAAAATTGCCCAATTTGATGCCGTTTTAAACTATATTAATGAAAAAAAAGCGTGCAAAAGCAAATTGATTTTGCACTATTTTGGAGAAACTACCAAAACAGATTGCGGAATATGTTCTTATTGTATCTCTAAAAAAACGAAACCAATTGAAAACTCCTTAATTTCCGAAAAAATCATTGGATTATTAAAAATGCAAGATATGAATTCAAGAGAAATTCAAAAACTAACAAAAAACACCGAAGACGATGTTATCTTTGCCTTGCAGAATTTATTAGAAAATGATAAAATTGCAGTAAAGCCTAACAATACCTATACTTTAAAATTATAATGGAAAAATTACGAATTGTATTTATGGGAACACCTGAATTTGCCGTTGGCATTCTTGACACCATAATTAAAAACAACTATGATGTTGTGGGAGTCATCACAGCAGCAGATAAACCAGCAGGTCGCGGACAAAAAATAAAATATTCAGCCGTGAAGGAATATGCTTTAGAACATAATCTTACCTTATTGCAACCAACAAATCTAAAAGACGAAAGTTTTTTAGAAGAATTAAAAGCCTTAAATGCCAATTTGCAAATCGTTGTTGCTTTTAGAATGTTACCCGAAGTGGTTTGGAAAATGCCAAAACTAGGAACATTCAATCTACACGCTTCTTTATTACCCAATTATCGTGGTGCTGCTCCTATAAATTGGGCAATTATCAATGGCGATACAAAAACTGGAGTTACTACTTTTTTTATTGACGATAAAATAGATACCGGAGCAATGATTTTAAGTTCCGAAACAGCAATTGGTACAGATGAAAATGCTGGACAATTACACGACCGATTAATGCTATTAGGAAGTGGAACAGTTTTAGAAACTTTAGAGTTGATTGAAAACGGAAATATATCCACAACGATACAAAAAGAGAATCCAGAAATAAAAACGGCTTACAAGTTGAACAAAGATAATTGCAAGATAGATTGGACAAAATCAGCAATTGAAATATACAATTTAATACGCGGTTTGAATCCTTATCCCTCAGCTTGGTGCTTTTTTAAAGACAAAGAGGAAGAATGGAATGTCAAGATTCACGAAGCAAAAATCATATTAGAAAGTCATAACTATAACGTTGGAAATTTGATTTGCACCAAAAAAGAAATGAAAATTGCAGTAGAAAATGGATTTATTCAGGTGTTAAGTTTGCAATTTCCGGGAAAAAAGAAAATGAATACAGCAGAATTATTGAATGGAATGGCCTTTTCAGAAGACGCAAAAGTGTATTAACGTCAGTAGAATGGGTCTTTTTTTTATGATTTGACAAGAATAACCTTGGATTTATGAACAAAAAAAACAAGTTATCAACAAAATAAGCTAAAATCATAGAAAACACTTGTAAGGGACGTATTTCCTACTAAATTTGTTGTAGTAACAAAGTTTTTTTTAACCAACATTTAATAACTAAACATTATGAACAAATCAGAATTAATTGATGCTATCGCTGCTGATGCAGGAATCACAAAAGCTGCTGCAAAACTAGCTTTAGAATCATTTTTAGGTAACGTAGGTGGTACTTTGAAAAAAGGTGGAAGAGTTTCTTTAGTAGGTTTCGGATCATGGTCAGTTTCTGCTAGAGCTGCAAGAGATGGTAGAAACCCTCA
Organism: Flavobacterium sp.; assembly: GCF_028712645.1. Taxonomy (GTDB): domain Bacteria; phylum Bacteroidota; class Bacteroidia; order Flavobacteriales; family Flavobacteriaceae; genus Flavobacterium. Next base: position 3,103 of record NZ_JAQTPQ010000224.1, read on the forward strand.
AACAGGAAAAACTATTAAAATTGCTGCTAAAAATGTAGTAAAATTTAAAGCTGGTGCAGATTTAGAAGGTGCTGTAAACTAATTTTAAGTTTTCTTAAAAAATAATAAAAACCTTCCTTTGGAAGGTTTTTTTATACCTAATGATTTAGTTGATTTAAAATTTCAACTATATGGAATTAAATCTAATTATTAATTTAGTCTAAAAGAATTATTTGTATTTTTAAACAAAAAAAAAATCATTTAGAAAGTATTTTTATGCTCTTTATCGATATTTTTTGTTTTACTTTTGTTATTGTTCTTAAATTATAATAAAAATTATAACCAATGATTTCAGAAAAACTAAAAAAAGGATCTCTGCTCATAGCAGAACCCTCGATAATTGGAGATTTGTCATTCAATAGATCGGTTATTTTATTAGCTGATCATAATGAAGGTGGTTCAGTAGGTTTTATTATTAATAAACCTTTAAAATACACACTTCACGATTTGATTCCCGAAATCAAGGCCACTTTCAAAATCTATAATGGAGGTCCTGTTGAACAAGACAATCTCTATTTCATACATAATATTCCAGAAATAATCCCAAATAGTATAGAAATTTCTAATGGTGTTTATTGGGGAGGTGAATATGAAACCACAAAAGAACTCATAAATAAAGGAAAAATAAGCAAAGATAACATACGCTTTTTTTTGGGTTACACAGGGTGGGAAGTAGATCAGCTAGAAAATGAGATGAAAGGAAATTCATGGATTATTACTAAGAATAACTACAAAAATAAAATAGTAGGAAAATCGGCAGCTAGCTTTTGGAAAAAACAAATTATGGAATTAGGAGGAAACTACTTAATATGGTCTAATGCACCTGAAAATCCTTATTTGAATTAATTGTTGCTTATAAACTGATTAAGTTTCTCTATTAACACCTTTGCCAAATCAGTTGAGAATTCTTTTTTGCGATACTTAGTGATTGGCTGAATACCTTTAATCACATTTGTAATAAATAATTCATCGGCTTTTTGGAGATCAAATGGTGAAATAATTTCTTCAACAACTACTAAGTTTTCGATTTGTTTTGCTAAAACCAATAGTTGTTTTCTCATTACCCCATTCAAACACCCCTCTGAAACTGGTGGAGTAGATAGTATATTTCCTTTTAGCATAAAAATATTCCCTTGCAATGCTTCAACAACATTCTTGCTGTCATTCAACAACAAACAATTATCCAATCCATTTTCATTGGCAAATATACTTGCAGTTACATTTAAAATTTTATTAGTAGTTTTTATGGATGATAGTAACTGTCTTGTTACATAAAAATCTGTGTACAAATCTACTTTATATTCATTTTCATTGATTGAATAGAAACTATTTTCAATTAGCTCAGCATTAATCGAAAAAGAAACAGAGTTTTCATTGGGTAAATAATAGCCTCCTTCGTTTCTATAAACAGTAATTCTTACACGACTTGAATTTTCCAAATTCTTGGCTTTGGCCAAATCTAGAATTTGTTCTTCAAAATATTCCATAGTAAAATTCATAGGAATTTCCATTCGAACAACGCGCATTGAAGACATCAATCTAAAATAATGATCTTCTAAAAAAAGAATTTTAGCATTTATTATTTTAACTGTTTCAAAGACGGCATCACCATATAAAAAAGCACGATTTTGAAACATTAGACCTGCATCGAGAGATACTATTTTACCATTAAAATTAACCATAACTAATTAAAAAAAGTCAGGCTAAAAAGCCTGACATATATAAGTTTTTATACTAAAATATTTTAAACAGAACCAATAATATGCTTAAGATCTGAAACTTGGTTTTCCCATAAAAGCATTGCTTCTTCTATTTCTTCTTTATCCGCAAAATCAATTACCATTAGAGAAACATCTTTAGTAATTTCATCTACCAAAATATTTAATTCAAAAAAATATTCAGTATCCTTATTATTACTGTCAACCCATTTAAATCTTACTTTCTCGCCAGTTTTTTTAGAACAAAGTCTCGCTTTTTCCTCTGAATCATCCCAAATGAAAGTAAAAAACTCACCACGTGAATTCACATTGTCAGCAAACCACTCTGACAAACCAGAAGGAGTGGAAATATATTGGTATAACAATTGGGGTGAAGAATTTATAGGAAACTCTATTTCGTATCGAATTTTTAAATCCATAAGACTTGATTAATTTTTCGGAAATGTATAGAATATATAGTCAATAAAAAAGCCTTTTCAAAAATATTTTTTTTTCTTCAATATATACTTGCAACCTCTAATATAATTTTTATATTTGCACCCGCATTCAAAGATGGTTTTGCCCATCAATATGGCGAGATAGCTCAGTCGGTTAGAGCGCAGGATTCATAACCCTGAGGTCCCGAGTTCAAATCTCGGTCTCGCTACCACTACCACAAGGACTTACGAAAAACCGTAAGTCCTTTTTTATTAAGAGTGACTTATTATGTTCCAAATACCCTTATTTTTAACGTAGCTTCTTCTATTGCATTCAGAATTACTAGACAAATTTAAAAAGACAAACCATTTTAAATTATTTTGCAACTAAACACCATCAACGGTGTCTAGTATTATTTTACTGAAAATTTGAAACTTGTTTTTGTTTTATAATTCTCTCCAGGATTTAAAACCGTAGTTGGAAAATCTTTTTGATTTGGAGAATCCGGATAATGTTGTGTTTCCAAACATAAACCAGTTCTGTGAGCATAAGTTCCACCATTTTTCATTGGCAAAGTACCGTCTAAAAAATTCCCGGAGTAAAATTGTATTCCTGGTTGATCTGTAAATACTTCCAATAATCTTCCACTTGTTGGGTCAT
>NZ_JAQTPQ010000225.1 GCF_028712645.1 Flavobacterium sp.
CTCCTAGCCAAACGGTTTTGGCAGTTGGTTTTATATTGAAATCTTCCTCTTGTTCTAATGCTTCAGCAATAAAATCGGGATGGATTTTTGTCTTCGGAATTTTAAAATCGAACCATTCTTGCAATTCGTAGTCAAAGCAAATGCCGTGCATAAAATTAAAGAGTGATTTCTTTAATCCAAAACTGAATTTATCATGGTCAATTCCTGTATTATCTACAAAATTAATATCGTTATTGGCGAAAGCTCCAAGGATTTCTGTTTCTTTTACTACACCAAATTTTTTAGGATTAATTCCAACTGGACTATGAGCTGTCATCGCAAATTGATGCCAAAATCCCGATTGTAAAATTCCCATTTCAAACAACTGACGTACCATTTCCAAGCTATCCACCGTTTCTTGAACCGTTTGTGTTGGATAACCGTACATCAAATAAGCGTGAACCATAATTCCAGCTTCGGTAAAATTTCGGGTGACTTTGGCCACTTGTTCTACCGTTACACCTTTGTCGATTAATTGCAACAATCTATCAGAAGCCACTTCGAGACCGCCAGAAACGGCAATGCAACCAGAAGCTTTGAGTAACAAACACAAATCGTTGGAGAAACTTTTTTCGAAACGAATATTTGTCCACCAAGTTACAACTAGTTTCCTACGAAGTATTTCTAATGCAAGGGCTTGCATCAATTTTGGCGGAGCTGCTTCATCTACAAAATGGAATCCATTTTCGCCCGTTTGAGTAATCATTTCCTCCATTCGATCACACAATAAACTGGCGGCAATAGGTTCGTAAACTTTGATATAATCTAATGAAATATCACAAAACGTGCATTTTCCCCAATAACAACCGTGTGCCATCGTGAGTTTATTCCAACGTCCATCGCTCCACATTCGGTGCATTGGATTCACGATTTCGATAACCGAAATGTAATTATCCAATGGCAAATCGGAATAATCGGGAGTTCCTACTTCAGATTGTTTGTAATCTGGTTTTAGTGAATTGTTTTTATAAACTACTTTTCCGTTTTCTAAAAGAAAAGTTCTTTTGTATTCATAAGGCTTCTCGACTGCGCTCGAAGTGACAGCATCTACAAGCAATTCGACTGGCAATTCGCCATCATCTAAAGTAATATAATCGAAAAACTCAAAAACACGTGCATCCGAAAGCGAACGCAATTCGGTATTGGGAAAGCCTCCTCCCATAGAAATCTTGATATTCGGATAATGCTTCTTGACCCATTGCGCCGAGCGAAAAGCGGAATATAAGTTCCCGGGAAAAGGAACAGAAATCAGGAATAATTCGGGTTGAATGGTTTCGATTCTTTCCTTTAAAATCGAAAATAAAATTTTATCAATATAAGTTGGTTCTTCTTGTAAAACTGAGTATAATTCGTCGAAAGAATTGGCACTTCTGCCCAAACGTTCCGCATAACGACTGAAACCAAAATTGGCATCGACACATTCGACAATAAAATCGGAAATATCTTCGAGATATAAAGTGGCTAAATGCTTGGCTTTGTCTTGCGTTCCCATCGTTCCAAAAGCCCAATCTAATTCTGCTTATTGTGCAAAACGAGAAGCTTCTGGCAAGAAATCTTCTTGACAAATTTGAAGTGCCAAGGTTGGATTCTTTCCTTGCAAAAAAGCAATCACCGAATCGATAGTTTTGATGTATTGATCTTGTAATGCGAAAATGCGTTTACAATTATCAGTTGTTGGTTGTTGGTTTTTAGATTTAAATAAGTCCTCCAAACCATTTTTAGAAAACAATTTCAAAATGACTTCGATTCCTAAATCTGCCTGCGTTGCCGAAATATTTTTAGTATTCAGAAACCCTTTGATATAAGCCGTTGCTGGATACGGCGTATTCAGTTGGGTAAAAGGCGGTGTAATTAAGAAAAGTTTGGTTTTCAAATGGAATCGTTTTGTGCAAAAGTAGGAGATATTTATGAAATTACTACAAAAAACAGGAGTGTACACACTTCATTATTAATAATTAAAATATCAATAATAATATTTTTTAATTATTTAGTAATTTGTACATATTTAATTACATTTACTGCTTTAAAATTTTAGGAAAGTGAAGTATAAATTACTATTGTTTGTTTTATTGTTTTCTTCAATATGCACAGCACAAGAAATCTGCAATAACGGTATTGATGATGATGGAGACGGAAAAATAGATTTGAATGATAGTGATTGTATTTGCAATAAAACAGCAGTATCTTCCATCATTCCAAATCCTTCTTTTGAGACCCACAATAGTTGTCCTAATGGAATCTCTCAACTTAATATGGCTACTCCATGGGAACAAGCATCAATTCCAACCACAGATTACTTTAATACTTGTGGTTATGTCAACAATGCAGATATGACTCCTTTCCCTGATGGAAATGGTGCTGTGGGCGCATTTTTTGCTGAAAATTGGCAGGAATATTTGGGTGCTTGCTTAACAAATCCTATGGTAGCAGGAACCAGTTATCAATTAAGTTTTGACATTGCTTCAAAACCTGCAATGGGTGACGTAAGCCTTGGCAACAACGGAATTATCGATTACGGACCAATCGATATAGTTCTTTATGGAAAAAGTAATTGTTCGGGTTTTCCGCTTATGACAACAGGATGTCCTTCAAATTGGGACTCCAATTGGATTGTTTTAGGAAGTATGAATTATACACCTGTAGGGAACTGGGGAGTTTTGAATATTATTTTCACACCAACAACCGATATCAATACAATAATCTTGGGAGGTCCGTGTACACTACCCCCAAATTATAATTGGCATAACAATTTTGCTCCTTATTTTTATTTTGATAATTTGTTATTAAATACTGCTGAATCATTTGGAGTAAATATTACTCAAACTGGAGTTTTTTGTGATACTAATTTAACATTAAACGCTAATATCACAACAAATGTAAGTGCAAATGTAACGTTTCAATGGTATCTTGATGGTATTGCAATAATTGGAGCAACCGAAAAAACCTACAATGTTCCTCCTTTCGCTTCTAGTTTAGGTAATTATTCCGTAAAAATAACAGATGATAGCCATTGCTTTATTAGCCCAAAAACAACAATAAATAACACTATTGCTGGACCAAGCTCTACAACCACTCAACCCAATTGTATTGTAACAACTGGAACAATTACTATAACAACTCCTGCATCTCAGTATAGTTTTGATAATGGAGCAACATGGCAAGATTCTCCCACTAAAAATTTATTACCAGTAGGAACTTATTATATCAAAATAAAAACACAAAATGGTTGTGTATCTTCTGCCAATGGAGTTAGCTTAATTGAGCCCCAACTATTAAACTACTCAAATTATACAACTACACAACCTTCAACCTGTGATGGAAAAGGTTCAATAACAATAAATTCAGCTAATGCAGAACAATATAGTTTTGATGATGGAGCAACTTGGACATTAAATTCAACAGCTGATAATTTGGATCCTGGTAATTATTTAATCCGAATTAAAGATGCAGTAGGTTGTCAATCAGCTTCGCAATATGTCATTATTAATAGAGTTTATTTGAATAATCCAACTTATACAGTTGTTCAACCAATTTGTGGAACGGGAGGAAAAATTACAATAACGACAACTTCCTCTTTATATAGCTTTGATGATGGCGTAACTTGGACAACAAATCCAGTTTCCAGTGATTTAGCTCCAGGTTATTATATTTTTAAAATAAAAGATGATTTGGGTTGCGAATCACTTTCTCAATATGTCTATATTTATCCGTTTTATTTAAATTCTTATCCAACTTATACTGCTACACAACCCACATGTGGTACAAAAGGATCAATTACTATAACTACAAGTGCCTCTCAATATAGTTTTGACGGAGGTATTACTTGGTCAACAGACGCTACAGCAACAAATTTAGACCCGGGATACTATTCCATAATGTATAAAAATGATTTAGGATGTATGTCACAAACTCAGTATGTAAACCTCAATTATTTTTATTTAGACAATCCTTCTTATGAAGTTGTGCAACCTAGTTGTGGAACTGGAGGAACTATTTCGATTACTACTTTAGCTGATTTATACAGTTTTGATGGAGGGACAACTTGGACTTCAAATCCTGTTGCGACAAATTTAGCCTCAGGAACTCATTTTATTATGATTAAAAACAATTTGGGTTGTACTTCTAACAATCAATATGTAAATCTCGATTATTTTTATTTACCCAATCCAGAGTTTATAGCTGTAAATCCATCTTGCGGAAATATTGGTAGCATTACAATAACTACTCCAGCAGAACAATACAGTTTTGATGGAGGAAATACATGGACCAATAATCCTGTGGCCAATAATTTACAACAGGGTTATTATTCGATAAAGATTAAGAATGCATTGGGCTGTGAATCTAATTATATGTATGTCTATCTCGATACATATTATTTAGCCAGTCCAAATTACACCGTTGTTCAGCCTGGTTGCGGAACAAAAGGAAGTATTACAATAACAACGGTTGCAGCGCAATATAGTTTTGATGGAGGAAACACTTGGACTACAAATCCTGTGGCAACAAATCTTAATCCAGGTTATTATTACCTTGTAATTAAAAATGCTTCAGGATGTATTTCTAATTATTTGAACGTTTATCTTGAAACTTTTTATTTAGAAACCCCCAATTTCACCGTTGTTCAACCAAGTTGTGGAATCGCTGGTGAAATTTCTATAACAACTATTGCAGATTTTTATAGTTTTGACAATGGGAATACTTGGACAACAAATCCAGTTGCTTCCAATCTTGCAGCAGGTTATTATTATATAATGACAAAAAACAGTTTGGGCTGTGTTTCAAGAACCCAATATGCTTATCTTAATACATTTTATTTGGATAATCCAACCTATACTGTTGTACAACCTGTTTGTGGAACTGGAGGAACAATTACAATAACCACCACTGCAGCACAATATAGTTTTGATAATGGAATTACTTGGTCATCAAATCCTGTCGCATCCAATCTGGCTTCTGGCTATTATTACATCTTGATAAAAAACAATTTAGGTTGTGTTTCCAATTATCAATTTGTAAGTATCAATCCCTTTTATCTTGACAGTCCCACTTATACTGCTGTGCAACCCATTTGTGGAACTGGAGGAACAATTACAATAACCACCACTGCAGCACAATATAGTTTTGACAATGGAATTACTTGGTCATCAAATCCTGTCGCATCCAATCTGGCTTCTGGCTATTATTATATCTTGATAAAAAACAATTTAGGTTGTGTTTCTAATCCACAATATGTTTATCTATACCCGTATTTTTTGGCAAACCCTACTTATACCGTTGATCAACCTAGTTGTGGAACAACAGGAACAATTACGATAACAACTACTGCAGCTCAATATAGTTTTGACAATGGAAACACTTGGACAACCAATCCAGTAGCCACTAATCTTTCATCCAATTATTACTATATAAAAATTAAAAACGCTTTAGGATGTGTATCTGATTATCAATATGTTTATATCTATTCAGCTCCAAATGTTTCTGTTGCTCCAACAGTTACTTCCGTTCAACCTAGCAGTTGTGGTGCCAAAGATGGTAGCATTACAGTAACAAGCTATGCCTATTCATATAGTTTTGATAACGGAATTAGTTGGGTTAGTAATTCAACTTTAGGGTCTTTGGGTGCAGGAACCTATTTAGTTAAAGTGAAAAATAGCTATTATGATTGTCCATCTCCTTCAACTTCCGTCACGTTGAACTCAATCAATAATTTACTTGCTGCTCCAACCTATACAACAATTCAACCTACCTGTGCTACTACTACAGGAACAATTACAATAAATACTGTTGCTGCACAATATAGTTTTGATAATGGAGTAACTTTCATAACCTCTAACACATTATCAAACTTAATTGTAGGTACCTATTTCATAAAATTAAAAAA
>NZ_JAQTPQ010000226.1 GCF_028712645.1 Flavobacterium sp.
ATATTTTTTATAATTATTTGGTTCTATTTGAAATGCATTAAAGAGTTTATATATTGGTTTTTTTAGTTTAATTTCACAGAAATGACTGTGAATTAATTATTTTATCTAAATAATTTACCTTTATTTTAGATTTTTTCTTTTTTATCCTACATTTGCATTCCTATGCTAAAAACTGTAAACATACTTAATAAAAGAGCCCGTTTCGATTATGAAATAATCGAAAAATTTACTGCTGGAATTGTTTTGGCAGGAACCGAAATAAAATCCATCCGGTTAGGAAAAGCTAATATCACCGAGAGTTTTTGTGAATTTAGTGGTACTGAACTTTTTGCTATAAATACTTATATTGAAGAATATGCTTTTGGCAATCAATTCAATCATAAAGCGAGGAGCGAGCGTAAACTTTTGTTGAATAAAAGAGAATTAAAAGGCTTGTCGAGAAGTGTTCAAGCCAAGGGTTTGACCATTGTTCCCTTAAAATTGTTTACCAATGAAAAAGGAATGGCGAAACTAGAAATAGGACTTTGCAGAGGTAAAAAAACCTACGATAAGCGTGAATCTCTTAAGGAGCAAGATACCAAACGTGATCTTGACAGGATAAAAAAAGCTTTCTAGAAAAAAAATTATTCTAGAAAGCACTTTTCATCTTTTCTTTAATTTCCTCTAAACACAAATTATTGATACTTCCTTCGTGAGTATGTTTCGTCGCTTTTGGTGATTGAAAAGTGCCATTTTCAACTTGTAAACCAACGGTTTTATAGGCATCTCTGAATGGAATTCCTGCAACCACCATTTCGTTTAAAGTGTCAACAGTAAATAGGTAGTTGTATTTTGGATCGTTTAAAATATTGTCTTTTACTTTAATGTCTTTGATAGAGAAAATTGCAATATCCAAACAGGCTCTCAAGTTTTGAATCGCAGGAAACAAACCTTCTTTCAATAACTGTAAATCACGATGATAACCACTTGGAAGATTGTTAGTAATTAAAGTGATTTCATAAGGCAAGGCTTGAATCTTGTTGCATTTTCCACGAATTAATTCAAAAACATCTGGGTTTTTCTTGTGGGGCATAATGCTGGAACCTGTTGTAAGATGCGCTGGTAAAGTGATAAAATCAAAATTCTGGCTCATATACAAACAAACGTCCATAGAAAATTTTGCTAATGTAGCGGCAACACTACTCATTGCAAAAGCGACTGTTTTTTCAGATTTTCCACGGCTCATTTGTGCCGCTACCGAATTAAATTTTAAAGTTTCGAAACCTAATTCTTTAGTTGTAAATGTTCTATTAATTGGGAAAGAACTTCCGTAACCTGCCGCTGAACCTAATGGATTTTGGTCTACAATTTTAAAGGCAGCGTTCAACATCGTAATATCATCAATCAAAGTTTCGGCATAGGCAGAAAACCACATTCCGAAAGATGATGGCATCGCAATTTGAAGATGCGTATAACCTGGCAACAAAACATTCTGGTGTTTATCTGCTGATTCCATTAACAAGTCAAAAAGCGTTTTTACTTGCGATTTGAATTCGGTAACCACATCTTTGAGATATAAATTAACGTCAACTAAAACTTGATCGTTTCTGGAACGCGCAGTATGGATTTTCTTTCCAGCATCGCCCAATTTTACAGTCAATAAATATTCGATTTTTGAATGTACATCTTCAAAGCTGTCTTCAATTTCGAATTTTCCTTTTTCTACTTCGATGATTATATCTTCTAATGCCAGAACCAAAGAATCGGTTTCTTCTTCTGTTAAAAGTCCTATTAGTCCCAACATTTTGGCGTGAGCGATAGAGCCTAAAGCATCATATTTGGCTAGTACTAAATCGAGTTCTCTATCATTTCCAACGGTGAAATGTTCAATTTGTTTATCTGTTGGTATTCCTTTTTCCCAAAGTTTCATAGGTGTGTTTTTTATTTCGTATTTCGTATATCGCAGGGACAAGTCGCGACTTGTCCCTACTAAATATTTTTAAAAAAATCAGTCAATATTTTAATGTATAAATCGATTCCTTCTTCGATTTCGTTGATGAATATAAATTCGTTTGCCGAGTGAGACCGCAAGCTTTCTCCTGGACCCAATTTCAGCGACTGGCAACTAATTACGGATTGATCTGAAAGAGTAGGAGAGCCATAAGTCGTTCTTCCTAATGCGATTCCAGCTTGAACTAATCCGTGTGAAACAGGAATAGATGAAGCGTTGAGATGCATCGAACGTGGCGTTACTTCGGCAGCCACGTTTGCTTTTACTGTTTCTAAAATCTCGATATTATTGTAACAATCATTCACTCGTATATCAACAACTAAATGGCATTCGGCAGGAACTACATTGTGTTGTTTTCCTGCTGTGACTTGAGTTACGGTCATTTTTACAGGGCCTAAAACCTCGGATATTTTCTCGAATTCGAAGGTTTTAAACCAATCAATTACTGGCATTGCATTGTAAATAGGGTTGTCTGGATTGTTGTGTGCGGCATGACTGGCAGTGCCTTTTACCACAATATCCAAAACCAATAATCCTTTTTCAGCAACGGCTAATTGCATTAATGTAGGTTCACCGATGATGGCACAATCTAATTCTGGCAAATGTTTCAACACACTGTTTAAGCCTTGTTTTCCGCTGCTTTCTTCTTCGGCTGAAGCTACCATCACGATATTGTATGGTAAATTTTCAACAGCATAAAAATGAGTAAATGTAGCGACTAATGAAACTAAACAACCTCCAGCATCATTGCTTCCGAGTCCAAATAATTTACCGTCTTCTGCAATCGCTTCAAACGGATCTTTCGTATAACCTTGGTTGGGTTTTACGGTATCGTGATGGGAATTCAATAAAAGTGTTGGTTTGGATTTATCAAAGTATTTATTGTAAGCCCAAATATTATTGTTTTCCCGTTCGAATGGAATAGTATTTTGAGTAAACCAATTTTCGATTAAAAGTGCTGTTTGATCTTCTTCACTTGAAAAGGAAGGCGTTTCAATTAGTGATTTTAATAGCGCAATGGCTTCTTGTATGAGGATTTCTATGTTTTTCAAAATAGTTTATTGCTAAGACCTAACAGGTTTTTAAAACCTGTTAGGTCTGTTAATATTTTATAATTTTATGTTCGTACAAATAGCCTTGCTATTTTTCAACATTCTATGATGTCCAATTTTTATCTTTTGAACTCCTTTTGACAAACTATTGAAACAGTTGTCTAATTTTGGAATCATTCCAGAATGAATGGCCCCCGCTTCTTTTAATTTAGCGTAAAGTTCCGAATTTATTTGTTCGATTACCGAATTTTCATCCTCAACATCTGTTAAAACGCCCGCTTTTTCGAAACAATAATTCAAAGTTACTTCAAAAACTTCTGAGGCGGCAATGGCCAATTCACTTGCAATTGTATCTGCATTCGTATTTAATAATTGTCCGTTTTTATCGTGAGTGATGGCACAAAAAACGGGAACAATTCCGCTATTGATTAATGTCGCTAATAAAGGCGTATTCACTTTTTGAACATCTCCCACAAAACCGTAATCGATGGTGGGATGGTTTCTTTTGGTCGATTGAATCAAGTTGCCATCTGCACCCGAAAAACCCATTGCATTTGTATTGTTGGCTTGCAATTGAGCCACAATATTTTTGTTGATTTCGCCAGCATAAATCATCACTACGACATCTAGCATTGGTTGATCGGTGATTCTTCGTCCGTCAATCATTTGAGGAACTAAGCCAATACTTTTTGCCATTTTGGTAGCCGATTTTCCGCCACCGTGAACCAGAATCTTGTTGCCTTCAATCTTGGAAAAATCTGCCAAGAATTGGGATAATTCCGTTGGATTATCAATGATGTTGCCACCAATTTTTATGATAGATAAGGATTTCTTATTTTCCATTTTCTAATATTTTTTGCAATACTAATTGAGCGGAATACGTTCTGTTATTCGCTTGTTCGATAACAATCGAATTTTCGCTGTCAATTACTTCGTCAGTCACAATCATATAACGACGAACAGGTAAACAGTGCATAAATTTGGCATTGTTGGTCAGTTTCATTTTATCAGCAGAAACCGTCCATTTTGGATCCGAATTCGTGATTTTCCCGTATTCCTTGTAGTTGCTCCAGTTTTTGGCATAGATAAAATCGGCATTTTCGAACGCCTTGTCTTGATTGTATTCAATTTTGGAATCTTTGGTGATTTCTGGATTTAGTTCGTAACCTTTGGGATGTGTAATTACAAAATCCATTTCAGTTTGCTTTTGCATCATTTCCACAAAAGAATTTGGAACTGCCTGAGGCAAAGATCTAGGATGTGGCGCCCAAGTCAAAACGACTTTTGGTCTGTGTTTCGTTTTGTGTTCTTCCATCGTAATGGCATCGGCAAGGGATTGCATTGGATGTCCAGTGGCACTTTCCATATTTACAACTGGTACGCTAGCATATTTCAAGAAACCAGAAATTACGGTTTCGGCATTGTCTTTTTCTTTGTCCACCAATCCTGCAAAAGCCCTGATGGCAATGATGTCTGCGTATTGGGAAACTACCGCAGCGGCTTCTTTGATATGCTCGGAAGCACCTTGATTCATAATAGCTCCATCTTCATATTCAAGTGTCCAACCTTCGCTGCCAAAGTTCATCACCATCACATTCATTCCTAAATTCGTGGCTGCTTTTTGGGTACTCAAACGCGTTCTCAAACTAGAATTAAAGAACAACATTACTAGTGTTTTGTTCTTGCCCAGTTTCTTATTTTTAAGCGGATTTTTTTTAATTTTTAACGCTTGTTTCACCCATTTGTCGAGTGAATCTATGTTTTGTATGGATATAAAGTTCATAATTGTAAATAATTTGTACGCTGATTAAACGGATTCGCTATCGCGAAAACGCAGATAAAAGCGGATTTTTACTTGTGTTTTTTTGTTTTATTATTTGTAAGCTTATGTAAGCGAATTTTTTCTAATTAATTTTGATATCAATAAATAAATCAGTTTTTATCTGTGTTTGCGAAGCATCAGTATCATCTGCGTTCCATTTTTTTATTTTCTATAATTTTCAAATATTTTTCGTTTGAATTCAGGCTTTTTTCCAAAGTTTAAAAGTAAACCCACTTCACAATCGGTAGCTCTTAAATAGTTTAAGATTTGATTTTCAAAATCTTTAACAATATAATCAGCTGCTTTTAATTCGAGTATAATTGTTTCTTCTACCATTAAATCAGCATAATATTCACCAACTTCCGTTCCTTTATAGAATACAGCAATTCTTTTTTGAGCTTCAACTTTAAGCCCTTTGTTTTTTAATTCTAGGTATAAAGAATTTTGATACACTTTTTCTAAAAAACCATAACCCAACTCATTATAAACTTCATAAAAAGTTTTAATAATTGTTTTTGTTAATTCTTCGTGTAATAATTCCATTTATAACTACATCAAAATTATCTTATTTCTTTATAAAACTTTAAAAAATCTGTTTTATCTGTGTCTTCGCGATAGCGAATCCGCGTCATCCGTGTCCCAATCTATACAATCTTCGTAAACGCAATTTCATTCTTCAAAGCTTTCAAAATGAAATTATCTTCCAGTCCGTTGATAATCCAGGTTTCGATATTGGCTGCTTTGGCAATGGCTGCCGAATCTATTTTGGATTGCATTCCGCCCGTTCCGTGAGAGGATTTTTTGTCTCCAATTTCTTTTTCCAAAACGCTTAAATCAGTAACCAATTTGATGGTTTCCGGAAACTCGTTATTGATGGAAGCTTTGGTGTAAATTCCGTTGGTATTTGTTGCAATAATAAGGATGTCAACATTCAACAAAACGGCTGTCAAAGCGGCCAATTTATCGTTGTCGCCAAATTTGATTTCATCCGTGGCAACGGTGTCATTTTCGTTGATGATGGGGATATAACTGTTTTTGACCAAG
>NZ_JAQTPQ010000227.1 GCF_028712645.1 Flavobacterium sp.
TTTAAAAGGATTGGATTTTTAAAAAAACTGCCGCTGTTTCCCAGTTCTTTTGGATCGGGCAATTTACTTTTTCGAATAGCAATTACGGCATTGCTCACGTCTTTTAGAGTAGGATTCGTAATGTTGTTTTTTGCTAATTCAGCCGTAATATCTCCGTAAGAAGTATTGATTTTATGATTGCGTTTCGTCAGTTTAAAAACGACCGAAGTAATGATGTATTGGTCTTTTACCTCATTTTTGAAAACACTTTCTCGATAACCAAAATGACATTCTTCTTTGCTGAACGTTTTCATTTTTTGGTTTTCAATTCTCATAGCTTCGCAGGAATCGAAAGTGTCTTTGATTTCGGTTCCGTAAGCGCCAATGTTTTGTACTGGTGTTGTACCTACATTTCCTGGAATGAGCGACATATTTTCTAATCCGCCAAAATTTTGGTTGATGGTCCAAAGCACAAATTCGTGCCAGTTTTCACCAGCCTGACTTTCGACCCAAACAAAATCATCGTTTTCTTTGATAATTTTTTTGCCTTTCAAATCAACGTGAATAACTAAGGCTTCGATGTTTTTGGTCAAAAGCATATTGCTTCCGCCACCAAGAATAAACTTTTTTTGAGATTGGTTTTCTTCTAAAATAGTTCTTAATTCAGCTATATTTTGTACAGCAATAAATTGTTTTGCTTTGGCTTCAATGCCAAAAGTATTGTAATTTTTTAGAGAAAAATTAGTTTGTATTTCCATAAATGGGAGTGCGTTTAAAACTTAAACCAAAAGTAAGTATTAAAATTTATTTGCATAGGTTTTTAGCCAAATATGCATCATAAATAAAGGCATAATGTAAGTGATCATTTTGCTTTCGCCTTTTCTCAAATCTTCGACCAGTTTTTTTGCGTTGATGTGCTCAAAATAATGCGTTTTGAATAAATCACTTTTCGAAAAGGATTCTAATTCATCAATGAATCCAGGACTTTTTAGCAAATAATCACCCCAAGGAACGCTCAATCCCACTTTTTTGAATTTTAGAATTTCTTCAGGCAAGCGGTCTTTCATCGCAGATTTGAGAATGAATTTCCATTTTTTGCCTGTAAAAAGCCATTTGTCTTCTAATGAACCTAATCCTGCAAGGAGTCTTTTGTCTAAAAATGGTTCCCTACATTCTATAGAAGCACCCATTGTGTTCCGGTCGTTGCGGTCGAGCAGCGAACATAAATAAGTATGTTGATCAAAATACAGTGCTTGTCTTCTCAAATTATTTGGATACAAAGATTTTGCATCTGCAAGAATTTGTTTTCTGTATTCGTTTTTAGGAGGCGTGTTTATACCAAAAATTTTTGCAATATCATTCGGATAAATAGTAGAGCCATTATAGATTATTAAATCATCAGGATCTTTTATTTGGGAATAACGAGCCAGTTTTTCATAACGAGGTTTTGTGGTAAAATAATCCATATGACCAATCGTCGCAATCGAAGTTAGTAAACTTGGATATTTCAATGCTTTATATCTCACGTAACCGCCCATTAATTCATCAGCACCTTCGCCTGAAAGTAACACTTTTACGGATGGTTTTGCTAGTTGTGCCAATGCCAAAATATGTGGTTCACTCAAATGCATTATAGGTTCATCTTGAAAATAAGTTGAACTTACCAACTTGTCAAAAAGAGCATTGTCTTCTAGTTGCATTGTATGAAAACCATAATCGAATTTCTCGGCCATCATTTTTGCCAAATGTGATTCGTTATGCTCTTTTTCCTTGAAACCAATATTAAAAGACTGAATGGCCTTGAAATTTTGTTGGTTTAGCGATGCCAAAATAGAGGTTGAATCTAGTCCACCGCTTAATAAAACCCCAACAGGAACATCGCTGACCATCCGCAATTTTACGGAATCGTCAAAAGTTTCTCGAAACCATTCGACAGGATTTTGAATTTTCGGCTGGTTTTGAATTTCTTTTTTTAAGCTCCACCATTTTTCATTGGTAATTTTACCACTTTCGTGAATGGTCAAAATATGTCCGGGCAATACTTTTTTTACGTTTTCGTACAAGGTATTTTCTCCTGCTACAAAACGATTAAAAATATATTCTTCCAGTCCGTCTTGTGAAGTTTTTAATGGAATTCCTGCTGTAAAAAGTGCTTTTTGTTCCGAAGCGAAATAGAAAGTTTCGTTGTAAAACGAATAATATAAAGGCTTAACACCCATTCTGTCACGAACGGCAGTCAATTTTTTTTCTTTCTTGTCCCAAATGACAAAAGCAAACATTCCGTTGAGACGGTGAAGCATTTCTAGACCGTATAATTCGAATAGTTTTAATAAAACTTCTGTGTCCGAACTTGTTTTTATATCAAATCCTTTGCTTCGCAACTCCGGATAAAAGTCTTTGAAATTATATATTTCTCCATTATAAACCATTATATAACGACCATCATCCGATAGAAATGGTTGATGTCCAGCCGAAGATACATCTAAAACAGAAAGTCTTCGATGTCCCAAGCCAATGTTATTTTCCAGAAACAGGCCTTTGTCATCAGGACCACGATGTTCCAGCGAATCACGCATTTTTGTCAATGTGCGTTCATCAACTTTTTTCTGAGAATGTAAATGTAAAATACCATTAATTCCGCACATAGTTAGTTGGTTTTGTATGTGTTAATTAATTGGTGGTATTTTGCGGCTATGATTTTCATATTGGTATTGTAATCGGCATTTTCTTCTATAAATTTTCTATTTTTTACAACGGCAGTATTTCTATAATCACTATTCTCGAATGCCCAAAGTATTTCATCGGCAAGCATTCTGAAATTGTCAATAGGAATGAGTTGTCCGTTTTCGCGGTGAGTGATCCAACTTTGGTTTCCAGGAATATTAGTTACAATTGGATAGCAATTCGAAGCCATCGCTTCAAATAAAGAGGTAGAAACGCCTTCTGTTGTAGGCATACTGATGTAAAAATTTGATTTTTGTAATAATTCTGGTAAATCGGTATTTGGAATTTGTCCAGTGAATTTGATCTTTTTTTCGATCTTCATTCTTGTTGCTAATTCTTTTAATTTTGGTAGCAACTTTCCATCACCTACAATGGTCAATTCAAAATCAATTCCTTCTTGATTGAGGATAGAGAAAGCTTTCAAAATTATGTCGTGACAGTATTCAGGCATTAACGATCGAGTGACAATCGCATTAATTTTTGAAGGATTTGCTGTGTTTTTGTTTGCATATTTTACCAAATCGATTCCTTTTGGCATTACCAAAACTTTACTCATATCGACATTGATTGCTTTCATCGAAATTGTCATTACAGGTCCCCAAGCGTGAATGAGATTGGCTTTTTCGAAGGCGTAATTTTGGATTATTTTTTTTATTGGTAGTAAAAGTGATTTTTCTGGCCATAAATCAGTTCTACCTTGTTGTGCAACAACGATTGGTTTTATTCCTGATAGTGCTGCAAGAAAACCATAACTCGTGGTTCTTTCTGCAATTACTATATCTGGATGGTGCTTTTTTATGATTTTTTTTACTTGAAAAAGTCCTGTGCAAAATTCTAAAATACGTAGGATACGACTAAAAAAAGTAGCGTTTGGTGTTTTTAATTCCCAAGTGATAATTTCGAAATCGCCAAATTCTTTCAGACCATTCATCCAAGTGATGGCATCAGCTCGGTAGGTTTCTCCAAGAAAAAGAATTTTCCTTTTTATCATAGTATGAATTATTCTTCAGAAGTTAATGCCCGATTGATAAAGTCGTTCAAAGGTTTCAAAAGGATTAGTTTCTTGGACATTTTGTCAACAAAATCTTTGTTTGTGACTTCTTCGTAATTAAATTTATGGGAAGTTTCGAAGCTTTTTAATTTTAAAAATTCAATGGCAGGATGTTCTTTTTCATAACCTCTTGGAGGGTTTTTTAGTATGTTGTTTTCATTTCGATCAAAATCACCAAATTCTTTTTTGAAGTTTTTATCGTTGAGAATTTCTTCTAAATCTTCGTGAAAATAAGCAATTTCTTTTCGCACTTTTTTCAAATCTTCAGCTTCGGGACAATAAAAT
Organism: Flavobacterium sp.; assembly: GCF_028712645.1. Taxonomy (GTDB): domain Bacteria; phylum Bacteroidota; class Bacteroidia; order Flavobacteriales; family Flavobacteriaceae; genus Flavobacterium. The sequence continues at coordinate 4,040 of NZ_JAQTPQ010000227.1, forward strand.
CCTCCGGCAATAAAACTGCTTCCTTTTTCGATGTGAACATAATAGCCAGAACGATTCCAACCTTTGACACCGCTTGAAATCCAAACTCCCAAATGAGCTTTATAGGGTGATTTATCTTTCGAAAATCGGATGTCACGATTGATTCTGAAGGTGCAATGTTTGACTTCAAGCATTTCTAGTGATGGGTCGAGCGGTTTCATTATGTCAAGAAAATCACTAACTAATTGATGATAGTCTTTTTTGAAAACTTCATAACGTTTTTTATTGTCTAAAAACCAATCTCGATTGTTATTGGCTTTTAAATCATCTAGAAATTGCAAACTGTCTTTTGAAAGCATATTTTTTGATTATTGCAATTGTTTTCTCAAATCTTCCTCACTGATATAACCAGAATGTTTCCATTTTATTTCCTTGTTTTGATACAAGATAAGAGTTGGAAGTTCGTCGATTTTCATTTCTTTAATCAAGGTTTTATTTTCATCAGCATCTAATCGAACGATGACTACATTGTCCGCCATTTCTTTTTGCATTTGATCAAGGTAAGGAGCCATTTTTTTGCAAGGGGCACACCATTTTGCATTGAAATCTATTAGTACTTTTTTATCGGTATTTAATAACTCTCCATATTCCTGACTACACATTCCGATGATTTTATCACTTGGTTTTGATAAACCTGCAGCATTCCATTTCAAAAGGCCTCCTTCTAATTGATATATAGAATTGAATCCTAATTCTTGTAGTTTTGCAGCAGCTTTAGCACTTCTTGCACCACTTTTACAATACACAAAAACTGGTTTTGATTTGTCGTATTTTGCGACATCTGCCACAAAATTATCACCAAGCCAATTGACATTTTCAGCATTGTCAATATGTTCTGATGCGAATTCTTCTGGAGTTCTTACATCTAAAATTTGAGCTTTGGGCGTTTCATTTATTTTTTTGTCAAAAGCTTCAGGTGTAACGCTTTCTGTGGTTTTTGAAGCTTGTCCATTACAAGAGGAAATAGCAAAGGATATAAAAAGGATGAAAATGTACTGGAATTTCATAATTATTTAGGTTTTAAATTTTAAGACGCTAAAATAAGTAATTTACATTGGCAATCTAAAAAGAATGAGTTAAAGAAATTCTAAATTATTCTAATTTGTATTTCCTATTTTGGCAAAATTTACGTTTTGTTTCTTAGTTATATAGTTTTGCTCTCTCAAAAGGGAATTTTCTCGAATGTCTTCCCAAAACAAATTCACATCGCCAGTATGGTAATTTTTCATTAATAAAGTTAAATATCTATAAGGGAAATGCGGTGGTGAAATCCAGATTACTCCATTGCCAATATGAGTTGTAAAACTATTTTTATACATTTTGTTGTTGGTATATAAAAATCCTTTGTGAAGTTTCCTAGGTGCAATTGCAGTGGTGTCCCAAGTCACTGGATTAATAACTGCTTTTCCTTTGTACCATTCGTAATTTTTCTTATCATATTTGTGTTTGAAGGTATTCCAAGTTACAAATCCTCCTGTCTGGTTAGGTTGATCCATAAAATGTACCGTTCCAAATTGGGTTTTATCAAAACCAATTCCAGGAATGTAAGCTGCCACCAATTGATTTTGCAAAGGCTTTCCATCAAAAAAATCGTGCAATAATTCCGCAATTTGTGTACTTCCTTGACTGTGTCCAGCCAGAATGATTCCGTGACCGTGATTGTAATGTTCTAAATAATATTTGAATGCTGCCTTCACATCCGAATAGGCAAGGTGTAAAGCTTGAATGCCACCATTTTCAAGATTATAATAAGCGCGAATATGTGCTTGTCTATAATAAGGAA
>NZ_JAQTPQ010000228.1 GCF_028712645.1 Flavobacterium sp.
AATGAAAATCAATTCTGATTTAGGATACAAGCCAGTTCCTTTCTCTGAATTGACAACAGATCCGAGTTTTTGGGCTGGTTGCAAAACCTGTACTAATTTTGAAATTCTAAAAAGCAAAGACAATAAAATGTGTCTGTGTACCGGAATGCTTTATGATCCAAAAGAAAAACCAAAAAACCCGCCAAAACATCCATTCAATGTCCGGATTTGGAACAGATTAAAAGAAATAAAACAAGCCTTATTTTTAAAAAAATAAATCCTCTCCCAAAAGGAGAAAACATACAAATAATATAAATAAAATTACCCTTTGTCTGTAACGGCTCCCTCTCCTTCGGAGAGGGCTGGGGTGAGGAAAAAAAATAAACAATTATGAAAAAAGTAGTATTAGCATACAGCGGAGGATTAGACACCTCTTATTGTCTAAAATATTTAAAAAACGAACAAGGATACGAAGTTCATACCGTATTGATAAACACCGGTGGATTTGATGATGCTGAATTAACAGCTATCGAAGAAAGAGCTTATGAATTGGGTTCTGCTCAACATACAAATCTTACTATTTTAGACAAATATTACGACAAAGCCATCAAATTTTTGATTTATGGAAATGTGTTAAAAAACAATACCTATCCATTATCAGTAAGTGCTGAACGTGTTTTTCAAGCGATGGAAGCTATAAAATATGCAAAATCTGTTGGTGCAGAAGCCATTGCTCACGGAAGTACTGGAGCTGGAAACGACCAAATTCGTTTTGATTTAATTTTCCAAACCATCGCTCCTGAAATTGAAATTATCACTCCTATTCGTGACTTAAAATTATCTCGTCAGGAAGAAGTAGCTTATTTACAAGCCAACGGAGTTGAATATTCTTGGGAAAAAGCCCAATATTCTATCAACAAAGGATTGTGGGGAACAAGTGTTGGAGGAAAGGAAACCTTGACTTCAAACCTTCCGTTACCTAGCGAAGCTTATCCATCTCAATTGAAAAAAGAAGGTGAAGAAAAAGTAACTTTAGAATTTGAAAAAGGTGAATTGGTTGCCGTAAATGGTAAAAAAGACAAACCTTCAAATAACATTGTTACCCTTGAAAAACTGGCAAGTGCTTATGCAATTGGTAGAGATATTCACGTAGGAGATACTATTATTGGAATCAAAGGAAGAGTTGGTTTTGAAGCTGCTGCTCCAATTATCATCATCAAAGCACACCATTTATTGGAGAAACACACGCTTGGAAAATGGCAACAATATTGGAAAGAACAACTAGGAAACTGGTACGGAATGTTGTTTCACGAAGGTCAATTTTTGGATCCTGTAATGAGAAACATCGAAACTTTCTTGGAATCTACTCAAGAAACAGTAAATGGAATCGTAACCGTTTCTTTGAAACCGTATCATTTTTCATTAGACGGAATCGAATCTGCAAATGATTTGATGAATACTGGTTTTGGACAATACGGCGAAATGAACAACGCTTGGACATCGGATGACGCCAAAGGGTTTATCAAAATTTTAGGGAATGCCCAAAACATATTTTCATCAGTAAATAAATTAAGTTACGAATAAAATAAATTGATGATTTTTGATTTCAGATTTTTGATTTTAGATTTGGTTGGAATACCTTACATCTAAAATCAAAAATCGTTAATCTTCAATCTAAAATCTAAATAATTATGATTAATATTGGAATAATTGGCGGTTCAGGTTACACAGCTGGCGAACTCATCAGGATATTGATGTTTCACCCAAATGCAAAATTGGATTTTGTTTACAGCACCACAAATGCTGGAAAACCTCTTTCGATAGCGCATCACGATTTGCTTGGCGATATCGAAATGAACTTTACCGATACCATCAATCCAAACGTAGATGTTGTTTTCTTGTGTTTAGGACACGGGAAATCTATTTCATTTTTAGAGGAAAATCATTTTTCTGATACAACAAAAATCATCGATTTAGGAAACGATTTCAGATTGACAAAAGACAAAAACTTCAACGGAAAATCATTCGTTTACGGTTTGCCAGAATTGAATAAAACGGACATTAAAAACGCTCAATATATCGCTAATCCTGGTTGTTTTGCAACTGCAATTCAATTGGCATTATTGCCTTTGGCAGCAAATGAATTGTTGAACGATGATGTACATATCAATGCCACAACAGGAAGTACTGGAGCTGGAGTTGGTTTAGCGGCAACATCCCATTTTAGCTGGAGAAATAACAATATGTCGCATTACAAAGCATTCAATCATCAACATTTGGGCGAAATAAATCAAAGTGTCAATCAGTTGCAATCGTCTTATCAAAACGAATTGATTTTTGTACCCAACAGAGGGGATTTTCCTAGAGGAATTTTTGCTACTCTTTATACAACAATTGAAGAAAGTTTGGAAGACATCGTAGCAAAATACGAAACTTTTTATGCAGATCAACCCTTCGTAACCGTTACCACGACTGCCATTAATATGAAACAAGTGGTGCAAACGAACAAATGCATTATCAGTTTAATGAAAAAAGGAAACCGATTATTGATCACTTCAGTTATTGATAATTTAACAAAAGGTGCTTCAGGACAAGCGATTCAAAATATGAATTTAATGTTTGGACTCGAAGAAACTACAGGCTTACACCTGAAACCATCTGGATTTTAAAAATTTGTTTCAAGTTTCAGGTTTCAGGTTACTCAACAAACTTGAAACTTTGAACTTTAAACCTTAAACAAAAAACAAAATGAACTTATTTGACGTTTACCCATTATATCCTATTACGCCTGTAAAAGCTTTAGATTGCACCATTACAGACGATAAAGGAATCGAATATTTAGATTTATACTCCGGTCACGGAGTAATTTCTATCGGTCACACCCAGCCGGATTATGTGGCCAAAGTAAAAGAACAATTGGATAATTTGAGTTTTTACTCGAATGCCATCCAAAATCCATTGCAAGTAGAACTAGCTGAAAAATTAGGAAAAGCTTCTGGCTTAACTGATTTTAGCTTATTTCTTTGCAGTTCTGGTGCTGAAGCCAATGAAAACGCATTGAAAGTAGCTTCATTTCACACCAATAAATCAAGAGTAATTGCTTTTGACAATTCGTTTCACGGAAGAACTTCGGCGGCTGTTGCAGTAACCGACAACAAAAAAATCGTGGCGCCATTAAACGCCCAACAAGTGGTTACCTTCTTGCCTTTAAACCAAATTGACTTTGTAGAAGCGGAATTGAAAAAAGGCGACGTTTGCGCCGTAATCATCGAGCCTATTCAAGGAGTTGGTGGTTTAGACCAAGGAACAACTGAATTCTTTCAGGCTTTAGAAAAAGCCTGTAAAGCCAATGATGTCGTTTTAATCTTTGACGAAGTACAATCAGGTTATGGAAGAAGCGGTAAGTTTTTTGCTTTTCAGCATCACGGAATCCATCCAGATATTGTAACTACTGCCAAAGGAATGGGGAACGGTTTCCCAATTGGAGGCGTTTTGATTTCGCCTAAATTCAAAGCGAGTTACGGATTATTGGGCACCACTTTTGGCGGAAGCCATCTCGCTTGTGCCGCAGGAATTGCCGTTTTGGACGTGATGGAAAAACAAAACTTAATCGCAAATACCAATAAAGTATCGGAATACTTTTTTGAAGCTATCAAAGTGATTCCTGAAATCATCAAGGTAAAAGGAAGAGGATTGATGTTAGGCGTTGAATTTGATTTTGACGTGAGTGCTTTGAGAAAGAAAATGATTATCGAAAAGCATATTTTTACGGGAGGTGCCAACAATAAAAACCTGTTGAGAATCCTTCCTCCGTTAACGATTACAACGGATGCAATTGACACATTTATTGTGGCTTTGCAGGAATCGCTAGCAGAATTGAAATAAAGATAATCGCTCCGCAAAGTCTCTGACTTTGCGGAAGTGAAAATCGGTCTCTGACCGCATACAAAAAGAAGGTTTAAAACCTTCAAACACATCCTCAAAGTCTGAGACTTTGCGGAGCAAGGAACTAAATATCATAACGATGAACACATTATTATCCATAGAAAAAAGAAATGCTGTTTTAAGCCGAATGGCTGAACTTCTGGAACAAGAAAGAGCCAATCTTAAAAGTATCAATCAACAGGATTTAAGCAATTATTCTGGTGAAGATTTGGCTATGGAAAAACGCTTGTTGGTGGACGATGCCAAAATTGACGGAATGATTTTGTCGATGCAACAATTGGCTAGTCAGGAAGATCCTGTTGGCGTGGAGCGATTCCATTTTGTACACGACAATGGGCTAAAAATTACAAACAAAACAGCGGCTTTTGGAACGATAATGATTATTTATGAATCACGTCCTGACGTAACTGTTGAAGCGGGCGGAATTGCATTCAAATCGGGAAATAAAATTTTGCTGAAAGGCGGAAAAGAATCTTTGTTATCGAATTTGAAAATCGTTTCGCTTTGGCACCAAGCTTTGGAAGAAAATGAAATTTCTAAAGATTGGGTCGAATATTTGAATTACAATCGTGCCGAAACCCAAGCTTTCTTGGAAAATCCAACACAAAGAGTCGATTTAATCGTTCCTCGAGGTGGAGAACAATTGATTGCTTTTACCAAAAAACACGCTACTTGCCCTGTAATTGTAAGTGGTCGTGGGAATAACTTTGTGTATGTAAACCAAGAAGCCGATTTGAAAAAAGCCCTTGACATTATCATCAACGGAAAAACAACCAATATTGGCGTTTGTAACGCTTTGGACAAGGTTTTGATAGATTCTAATCTTCCAAATTGGGGAGATTTTGCAACTAATTTGGTTGCTGAATTACAGAAATATAATGTTGAAGTTTTGGGAGACGAACGGTTTTCAAAAGCAACAAACGTTCCTCAAATTGAAAATGAACAAATTTGGTACGAAGAGTTTTTGAATTATAAAATTGTTGTTGGAGTCGTAAATTCAGATGAAGAAGCGATTGCGAAAATCAACAACTATTGTGGCGGACATTCGGCTTCTATTATTACAGAAAACAATGCAATTGCGCAACAATTTATGGAACAAGTAGATTGTGCGGCAGTTTATCAAAACGCTTCCACTCGATTTACCGATGGCGGACAATTTGGTTTAGGAGGAGAATTGGCGATAAGCACGGACAAATTGCACCAACGTGGCCCAATAGGTTTACAACATTTAGTGACCAATAAATGGTATATTTACGGCGAAGGACAAATCAGGTAGCAGTTGTCAGTTCGAGCGCAGTCGAGAACAAATTGGATGATAAACGAATTTATCCTTAAAATAAATTATATAGAAAAACACTTTGTGACCTTATATTTTTAAAATAGTAGATAAAAACTTTGTGCCCTTTGTGGTTAAAAAAATGACGAAAAAAAGAATATTGTTAAAGCTCGGCAGCAATACGCTTACCAAGGAAACCAATCACATTTCGAGAGGAAAGATTGAGGATATTGGAATGCAGATTGCCGCTCTTAAAGACGATTACGAGTTTATAATCGTGAGTTCCGGTGCCATTGCAGCAGCAAAACAGTTTGTAAAACTCGACAATCACGATAAAGATGTTTTTGTCAAACAAGCCTTGGCTTCCATTGGCCAGCCTCATTTGATGCGGATTTACCACGAAAATTTCAGCGATTTGGGTTTGCATACTTCGCAATGTTTGCTTTCCTATTCTGATTTTGAAAAAAAACAAACCAAAGTCAACATCGTCAACACGATAAATGTCTTGGTCAAAAACAGTTATATCCCAATCATCAACGAAAATGACACGGTTGCAACAGACGAAATCAAGTTTGGGGATAATGATAAATTGGCCGCTTTGACAGCCGTT
>NZ_JAQTPQ010000229.1 GCF_028712645.1 Flavobacterium sp.
TATGCATACCAAATTGGCACCGACACCATAATTTACAGAGCTAATGATGATGGAGAACCAAGTAACACAGCAGGAACTCCTATTTATGGTCAAATTCAGTCCTTTGGAGTTACCTATGTTTTACTAGTCGTCGTTCGGATTTTTGGAGGTACAAAATTAGGAGTTGGAGGATTGATTTCGGCTTATAAAACCGCTGCCCAAATGACACTTGAAGCTTCAGAAATAGTTGAAAAAACTATCGATGTTCATTATCTTTTATCATTCGATTACAAAAACATCAATAAAGTGATGCGAGTTATCAAGGAGAAAAACATTGTAATTGTTATGCAAAAAATGGAGATGAGTTGCGAAATTGAAATTGTCATTCGAAAAAAAAATGCTGAAATGATTTTCGACATTTTTAATTCAATGTTTGAAATTGAAATAAAACCAATTCAATAAATTACTCCTATTAGCATTTTTACAAAAAAAAGGTGTCTTTATTCAACTTTATCCAAAATATCTAAAATATATTGTGGAGGCACTACAGGTCTTCCTGTTTTCATATCTACAAACACTAAAATTGAACTACCCGTTGTTAACAACTCTCCTTCTTCATTATACAACTCATAGTCAAATTCAATCTTAACAGAGGTCTTATTTTTCAGTATAGTCTTTAATGTTAAAAGCTCATCATAACGAGCGGGTTTCTTATAATTTAAGGTCAAGGAAACCACAGGAAGCATAATTCCATTTTCTTCCATCCATTTATAAGAAATCCCTTTGTTTCTAAGCCATTCCACCCTTCCAACTTCAAAATACTGAGCATAATTACCGTGATAAACGACCCTCATTTGGTCTGTTTCTGAATAGCGAACACGAATTTGAGTTTGATGATGATTCATTAATTATTGTTTATAAAGTTTTAATTTAAATAAGCTACATACAACAATATTTTATAAAATTTGTATGCATTTAATTTTTTTTTAGACAAATTTATTCACATATTTGTTATCCCGAAAAAAAACAATATTACAATCTTTTTTTTTATTAGATAACATTACAAAACCAAAATAATTTAACCAAATTTATGAATAAGACTGCTCAATCAGTATGGGAAAACTGTTTGTCTTTTATAAAAGACAACATTCAAGATCAAGCCTACAAAACTTGGTTTGAACCAATCAAATCAGTTGAACTTACCGATAACGCATTATATATTCAAGTTCCTAGTAAATTTTTCTACGAATGGTTGGAAGAACACTACGTTAAATTATTGAAAGTAGCATTAACCAAAGAACTCGGTAAAAATGCAAAGTTACTCTATAAAATCAAAATGGAAAACACTTATGGCAACAAACAACCGTTTATAGAACAATTGCCAAGTGCTAATCGAGTGCCAATGAAACCACAAGATGTCGATGCGCCTTTTAAAAACCTAAATCCGGAATTAAAAAATCCTTTTGTAATTCCTGGTATTCGAAATTTAAAAATCGAATCACAATTGAACGCAAATTATAGTTTTGACAATTTTCTTGAAGGTGATTCTAATAGATTAGCTCGTTCAGCAGGTATGGCTGTTGCTAATAAACCGGGAGGAACATCCTTTAACCCATTATTAATTTTTGGTGGGGTTGGTTTAGGCAAAACCCATTTAGCTCACGCCATTGGAGTTGAGATCAAAGATAAATATCCCGAAAAAACGGTTTTATATATTTCAGCAGAAATTTTTACACAACAATATATAGATTCTGTTAAGAAAAATAATAGAAATGATTTCATTCATTTTTACCAACTTATCGATGTATTAATAATAGATGACGTTCAATTCCTTTCAGGAAAATCAGGAACTCAGGATGTATTTTTCCATATTTTCAACTATTTGCATCAAAACGGAAAACAGGTAATCTTGACTTCTGACAAGGCGCCAGTTGATATGCAAGATATTGAACAAAGATTGTTGTCTCGTTTCAAATGGGGATTATCTGCAGAATTGCATCAACCTGATTACGAAACCAGAATTTCTATCCTAAAAAACATTTTATATCGTGATGGAGTAGAAATTCCTGATGAGATTATTGAATATGTTGCCCGAAACATCAAATCGAATGTTCGTGAACTCGAAGGAGCAATTATTTCCTTGATTGCCCAATCTTCTTTCAATAAAAAAGAAATCAATCTGGAACTTGCAAAAAGTGTAGTCGAAAAATTTGTTAAAAATGTAAAAAGAGAAATTTCTATCGATTACATTCAAAAAATTGTTTCTGATTATTTTCAATTGGACTTGGAAACACTTCAATCAAAAACCAGAAAAAGACATATCGTTCAAGCGAGACAATTGGCTATGTTTTTTGCTAAGAAATTCACCAAAGCTTCACTAGCAAATATTGGTTCCCAAATAGGCGACCGTGATCACGCTACAGTTTTACACGCTTGTAAAACAGTTGATAATTTAGTTGCTACCGACAAACAATTCAAGAAATTTGTCGAAGATATCAATAAAAAATTAACGTTATAAACGTATTATGCCCGTAAAGATTTTGATGGTTTGTTTAGGCAATATTTGTCGGTCACCATTAGCCGAAGGAATATTGGCATCAAAACTTCCAAAAAACAAATTCAAGGTAGATTCAGCCGGAACTGGTTCTTGGCATATTGGTCATCAACCCGATGAGCGTTCCATTGCTGTTGCAAAAAAAAACAAATTAGATATTTCACGTCAAAAAGGAAGACAATTCACCACAAGTGATTTTGACACCTTTGATTACATCTATGTAATGGATAATTCTAATTATTGGGATGTAGTGCAACTTGCCGACAATCAAAAACAAACCGAAAAAGTGCAACTCATATTGAATGAATTATTTCCCAATGAAAATGTAGATGTTCCCGATCCTTATTTTGGTTTGCCAAACGGATTTGAATCTGTTTACAAAATGCTCGATGAAGCTTGTGACATAATTGCAAAAAAACTCATTGAAAAGCATTCAGTTTAGCCTTTCAATAACAATACGATAAATGAAATTAACTACTTTACCAGGAAAACTATATTTAATTCCAACAACTTTAGGAGAAGGTGACCCTATGGATGTTTTGCCACAAACCATAAAAAGAACCATTGATTTCATTGATGATTATATTGTTGAGAATGAAAAAACAGCTCGGAAATTCATAAAAAGTATTAATCCCGAAAAAGTGCAAGCCACACTAAGATTGAGTTCTTTAAATAAACACACTCAAGTTTCTGAACATTCTCAAATGATAAAACCTTGTTTAGAAGGTAAAAATGTTGGATTAATGAGCGAAGCAGGCTGCCCCGGAGTTGCTGATCCTGGAGCAGTAATTGTAAAATTAGCACACGAAAAAGGAATTCAAGTAGTACCGTTAGTTGGTCCATCTTCAATTTTATTGGCAATTATGGCTTCTGGAATGAATGGTCAGAGTTTTGCGTTTAATGGATACATTCCTATCGATAAGTCTGAAAAAAGAACTGTAATTAAAAATTTGGAAAAATTATCCCAAGACAAAAACCAATCCCAAATTTTCATCGAGACTCCTTTCAGAAACAACAAAATGCTCGAAGACATTTTGCAAGCATTGAATCCTGCAACTTATCTTTGCATTGCTTCGGACATCACTTTACCAACTGAATACATCAAAACAATGAGAGCTTCAGAATGGAAAAAAATTAAGGTTGATTTACACAATCGCCCCACTATTTTTATCATTCATAAAATGTAAACATAAAAAAACCACGCTAAAAGCGTGGTTTTATATTTTATAAGGACTTATATTATTGTACTGTCGCATTACTGTCAGCAACAATTCCAGAAGTTTCATAACCCCCAAAATCTCTCATATAACTTCGTATTGAAGTTCCATAAGCATCTTTGATATAGCGATTTCCATTGTTCTTAAAAAATCTTTTCACCGAACCAGCTCCGCCTAAATGAGCCGCAGCTAAAATTCCAGACTCAGTAATGACAATCCCATTCATAATTGTACCATCATATCTTTCGATTTCGTCTCTTAGCTCCCATTTGTTCTTAGCTAAAAGTGCAACAAATGCTTTTTCCTGCATTTTTGGACTATTCAAAAACAAAGCACTATTGTGAACTCCAACAGTTTTTAGGGTTTGCAAACCAAATTGGTATTTACCCATATAACCCAAAGAATTAATTTTTTTGTATTTTCCCTCAGATTCTCTGAAAGCAATTGCTTCTTTAAAACCAATAAAGAACTTACCTGTAAAAGGAACGCTCAAATCAGCATAATCATTTTGTTTTTGAGATGGAAATAAGTAGTGGGTTCCATCATTTTCGTTAGTAAGAAACCATTGGTTGGAATCTAAATCAAAGGGTTTAAAACCTGTGCTTAAAAAAGCAATAATAATAGTCAAACTTGTATAAAAAGACCACTTCTTTATCATAAATTGTTTTTCTTCAAACGCTGTCCCGTATTGAAATTTCTACGGTGCAAAGATACAATAAAAATCACAAACCTGACAATCAAGCTATTAATCTGGCCTAAAAATACAATGCGTGATATTTGAATCGGCTGTGAGTCGAGTACTCAATCGTTGGAGCTGGAATTTTCACTGTATTAAAAATCGTGAAAATAGTCTTCAAAAAATGGGATTTTGTGTCAATTTTTGTTAAATCAACGTCGAAACTCAGGTAAAATTGTCTGTATTTTTCTGGATTTGGAGCTGAAATAAGCAAATTTTGCTCTCCATTTCCAGTAATCATTCCTTCTGCCCCATAACCCAATGCAAGATTGAGCCATTTTGGTATTTTAGAATCTTTAGAAAACGAATGCAAATTGGCTGAAAACCAATAAGTTTGTCCGTTGTAATCTTTTAAAATTTGTTCGGTAATTGTTTTTCCCAAAACATCAGGTCGATAATTTGAATATTGGGTTGTATGAAAAGAAAATTTAGGCTTGATGCGTTGTTCTTTCCAAATTAATTCTTGAGAAACATACAAAGCTGTTCCGGTTGCATTAGCAGCAACATCGCCCATTGATGCTCCCCATTCGGCAGAATATCCATCCATAAATTCAACGGCTGTCAAAAATACAAATCCTAAACTAGCTCCATAAATTAACTGTTTCTGTTTACTAGCTCCACTCCACTGCAACATTTCTGAACCAAATCTACCAATATGATAAGACGAGAAAAGATGCCCCATTTTATCCATTTGCATCCACTCCGAATTATCATTTATAAAATGAAAACTAGACCTAGGATAATCAGCGTACCAAAGTTGGTTCAAGCCAATCAAAGCTCCTGAAGTCAATACTGCTTCGGAAATAAATACAGTATTTTTCCTTTTATTGTTTAAAGAATCAGAAGGTTTTAAGAAATTACCAAATGAACGTTGAGCAAAATTAGTTTGGCAAACAACCAAAAAAAGTAAAAAGAAATGTTTTTTAAATTTCAAAATTATCTTGTTACACCTTGACTGTTAATCCAATCTGAATATTTCTTAGCATTTTTATTATGCTCTGCCAAAGTAGCGGCAAATTCGTGGTATCCAAAACGATCCACACTAGCGCAAAAATAAATAAAGTTGTTTTTTTCGGGATTTAAAACCGCTTCCAATGCTGTAATATCAGGCATTGCAATTGGTCCCGGAGGGAGACCTAAGTTAACATAAGTATTGTAAGTAGACGTCATTGTCAAATCGTTATAAAACACCCTTTTAATGACTTGATTGAAATCATTTGCTTTCTTCTTGATAGCAAAAATCACCGTGGGATCAGCCTGGAGTGGCATTCCTTGTCTCAAGCGATT
>NZ_JAQTPQ010000230.1 GCF_028712645.1 Flavobacterium sp.
TTTTGAGAAACTATATGTTCTAATTCTTTTTCAATTAATTGGTTGACTCTTCTTGCTCCAAGGCTTCCACCAAGAATCAACAATGTTTTTTTATTGGCATCTAAATTGAAATAGTGTATCGCTTCTTCCCTTTTACTTTCGATGTCAATTAAATCCTGACGAACAGGGTTTCCTGTCAAAATCATTTTTTCTTTTGGAAAAAATCGCTCCAAGTTTTCATAAGCAACACAAATTTTATTTGCCTTTTTACTCAATAATTTATTAGTTATTCCCGGAAACGAATTTTGTTCCTGAATCACCGTTGGAATATTCAACATATTTGCCGTTTGCAATAAAGGACCTGACGCAAAACCTCCAGTTCCAATCGCCACATTTGGCTTGAATTGTTTGATTATTTTTCTGGATTTCCATAAACTATCGATTAATTTAAAAGGAAACATTGCGTTTTGTAATGTCAATTTTCGTTGTAAACCAGCAATCCAAAGACCTTCAATTTTGTAACCTGATTGAGGTACTTTTTGCATTTCCATTTTGTCTTTGGCACCCACAAAAAGAAATTCAGCATCAGGAAAACGTAATTTTAATTCATTAGCAATAGCAACCGCAGGATAGATATGTCCTCCTGTTCCGCCACCACTTAGTATGAATTTTAATTTTTTCATTTTCCTTAGATTCTATTTTATTTTTTAATTAATTATTTATTTATCGAAAACCGCATTCATTGGATTGCTTGCTTTGTCTTCGATAGAATAATTTTCTTCTTCGTTTTTTTCATCGTCTTCCTCTGCGTCCTCTTCTTCTAATTGCTTATCGATTAATTTTTGCAAAGCAGCTTCTCTTCTTGCTTTATCTTTAATTTCTTCGGCTATTTCTTCGTCTTTTTTAGTCACATTGATAATGATTCCCAACGCAATACTCGTCATCCAGATAGAACTTCCTCCACTACTTATGAACGGCAAAGTCTGACCTGTAACTGGCAATAATTCAACCGCAACGGCCATATTAATCATCGCTTGAAAAATCATTGGAAAACCAAGTCCGACGACCAGCAATTTTCCGAATAATGAATTAGCTTTATGGGCTGCAATCACAAATCTAAAAAACAACAGTAAATACAAAAACAAAACTCCTAAACCTCCAATTAATCCCCATTCTTCAACAATAATTGCATAAATAAAATCGGAAGAAGATTGTGGTAAAAAGTGTTTTTGCACGCTTTTCCCAGGACCAAGTCCGTAAATTCCGCCAGAAGCAATTGCAATTTTCGCTTTTTCTATTTGGTAATCGTCTTCGCCAGGTTTGTTAGTTCTAAAATTTTCGATTCGGCTCGTCCAAGTGTCAACCCTACTAAAAAAATGAGAATCTGGAAATGCTTTAGCCAATAATACAAATAAAGCCAAGGCTGCAATTCCAGCTCCAATAATAAATCCGATATATTTTAAAGGGTATTTTCCAACGAAAGTCAACATCAAAACCATTGAGAATATCAGAGCCGCCGTAGAAAAATTAGAAGGTAAAATAAACATCAACGTAATAAAAACAGGCAACCAAAGTTCTAACAATGAAGCTTGAAAAGTAACTGGCACTTCTTGTTTTTTAGATAAATATCTAGCCACAAATATTAATAAAACAATAGATGCCAATGTCGACGTTTGAAAAGTTATGCCAATGAAAGGCACCTGAATCCATCGACTAGCATTGGCTCCAGCAATAACAGTTCCTTTGACCATTGTATATGCTAGCAATATCCAAACAATTGGCAACGCAATTTTCGAAATTCCTCTGTAATAATGAAATGGTACTTTATGAACCCAAAAAATAATGATAAAACCTATGAAAATATGGGCTAAATGTTTCAACAAGAAACTGATTGTGTTCCCCGTTCCGTGGTTCATATATGCCAAATTACTACTCGCACTAAAAACAGGCATAAACGAAAACAACGCTAATAAAGCCACGAATGACCATATTACTCTGTCTCCTTTTAGATTGTTTACTAGTTCTTTCATAGTCGTTTGTTTCGTGTTTCAGGTTTAAAGTTGCTTAAACCTAAACTTTTTTATAAATTTCTTACTGCCTTTTTAAACTGTCTTCCTCTGTCTTCGTAATTTTCGAATAAATCGAAACTTGCGCAAGCTGGTGACAATAAAACTGTGTCTCCTTTTTCGGTTAAACGTTGTGCCATTTTCACAGCATCTTCCATAGTATTGACTTCGACCATAATATCGACCACGTTGCCAAAAACATCAATGATTTTCTTATTGTCGATACCTAGACAAATAATTGCTTTCACTTTTTCGCGAACCATCGACATTAATTCATTGTAATCATTTCCTTTATCAACTCCGCCCACAATCCAAACCGTTGGTGTATTCATACTATCCAAAGCAAAAAAAGTGGCGTTCACATTAGTCGCTTTTGAATCGTTGATGTATTGCACATTTTGAATTTTCAAAACCTTTTCCAAACGATGTTCTACCCCTTGAAAATTGGACAAACTTTCCCTAATAGTTGCATTTCTAATTTTCATCAATTTTGCTACTGAAGTCGCTGCCATCGCATTTTTCATATTGTGTTTTCCTTCTAGTGCAATGTATTCCGTCTCCATAATGAATTCTTCCTCGTTGATGATGTTTACTTCCATATTTTTATCTTTTATAAATGCTCCGTTTTCAAATGTTTTTGTCAATGAAAAAGGAATTAATTTGGCTTTTGTTTTGTTATTTTTAAACCATTCGGCGATAATCTCATCATCTGCATCGTAAATGAGAAAATCTTCCTCGGTTTGGTTCATTGTTATTCTAAATTTCGAGGCAATGTAATTGTCATATTTGTAATCGTATCGATCTAAATGATCTGGACTTATATTCGTAATTATAGCAATATGTGGCTTGTAATTTATGATTCCGTCCAATTGAAAGCTGCTTAATTCCAACACATACGAATCGAATTTATCTTCGGCAACTTGCCAAGCAAAACTCTTTCCGATATTACCTCCCAAACCCACATTCAATCCTGCGGATTGTAACAAATGATGAGTAAGCATCGTCGTGGTTGTCTTTCCGTTGCTTCCTGTGATTCCAATGTTAATCGCTTTTGTAAATGGAGCAGCAAATTCAATTTCTGAAATTACTGGAATTCCTTTTGCAATTAGCTTTTTCACTATTGGCGATTTCTCTGGAATTCCAGGACTTTTCATCACCACATCGGCATTTAAAATCAGGTCTTCTGTATGCGTTCCTTCTTCCCAAGCTATTTCGTTAATGATAAGAACTTCTTTATAATTGTCTTTTATTTTTCCAAAATCAGAAACAAAAACATCGTATCCTTTTTTCTTTCCAAGAATTGCGGTTCCTACTCCGCTTTCGCCACCACCAAGAATTACTAATCTTTTCATCTTTTTAATTAAAAATTAAAAATTAAAAATTAAAAATTTTTACCATAATTAACTGAAACTAATGAGTCTTAATTCCTGATATTTAATTTTTAATTCGTAATTTTTAATTGTTTTTACCTTTTAAGGTTATTATAATTTTTGCTAATATTTTACAAATTTCCTCAGCTTCAATAAAAACACTATCAAATTCTGTAATTGAAATATAATCTGTCGCTTTTAATAATTTCAACCAATAAATTGTTTCTCTTGCTTCTTTGTATGAAATCTCAAGTTTGAATAAAAATTCTTTGTCAGAACGCCCTCCGATTGACTCTTCTATGTTTGCGCCAATTGAAGTTCCACTTCTTAAAATTTGTTTACTCAAAACAAATTCCTTTTTTTTAGTCGTTAAATGTTTGTACAAATTAATTATCCTTACTGCAAAAAGAAATGATTTTTCTTGAATAATATTTTCTTTCATTTTGACAATTTTTAATTTTTAATTCTCAATTTTTAATTGAATTTAACGGAGTTTTAAAGTAACAATTGACAAAATGGCGAGCATTATGGCGACAATCCAAAAACGGGTTACAATTTTGCTTTCGTGATACCCTTTCTTTTGATAATGATGATGTAATGGTGCCATCAAAAATATTCTTCTGCCTTCACCAAAGCGTTTTTTCGTATATTTAAAATATCCCACTTGCAAAACCACCGAGAAATTTTCGGCCAAAAATATTCCACATAATAAAGGAATCAACAATTCTTTTCGAACGGCGATAGCAAGAACGGCAATAACTCCTCCAATAGTTAGACTTCCAGTATCGCCCATAAAAACAGTTGCTGGATAGGAATTATACCAAAGAAATCCGATTAATGCTCCAACAAAAGCAGATATAAAAACAGTCATTTCACCTGAATAAGGGATATACATTATGTTCAAATAATTAGAGAAAATAATATTTCCCGAAACAAAAGTAAAAATACCCAATGCCAGAACGGAGATTGCTGATGTTCCAGCAGCTAAACCATCAATTCCATCGGTTAAATTGGCTCCATTGGAAACAGCCGTGATAATAAAAATCACCATTGGAATAAAGATTATCCAAGCCCAATTCTCATATCCTTCTCCAGTCCAAGCCAATACTTCTGCATAGTCAAATTCATTATTTTTGAAAAAAGGAATCGTGGTCGCTGTAGATTTTTCATAAACTGGCGCTTGTTTAATTACATTTTCCGTTTGCACTTTGAAAACATCAGTTTTTCCTGTATCAGTACGAATAGTTACTGTAGGATTGAAATAAAGAACCGAACCTACAATTAAACCCAAACCTACTTGACCAAAAACCTTGAATATACCTTTTAATCCTTGTTTGTCTTTTTTGAAAATTTTGATGTAATCATCAATAAACCCAATAGTTCCCATCCACAAAGTGGTAACAATCAATAAGACGATATAAATATTATGTAATTTGGCAAAAAGCATTACCGGAATTAATGTGGCAAAAATGATTATCAATCCTCCCATTGTAGGTGTTCCAGCTTTTTCGTTTTGACCAGCCAAACCAAGTTCACGAACTGTTTCCCCAATTTGTTGATTCCTCAAAAAACTAATCACTCTTTTTCCGTAAATAGTAGAAAGAAGTAGCGAAAGCATAAATGCCAATGCCGATCTAAAAGTGATGTATTGAAAAACTCCTGCTCCAGGAATATTCAATATTTTGTTTAAATAGTCAAATAAATAATACAGCATAAATTTCTATTTATTGAGTTGTTCTAAAATTTCTTTTACAATTTTCATATCATCAAAATCGTGGCGAATACCTTGAATTTCTTGATAAGTTTCATGACCTTTTCCTGCAATCAAAATAATATCATTTGATTGTGCCAACTGGCAAGCCGTTTTTATAGCTTGTTTTCTATCAGTTATTGATAATGATTTTTTATAATTTTGAGGTGCAACACCTTGTTCCATTTCGCTGATAATCACTTCAGGATCTTCATTTCTTGGATTGTCAGATGTTAGTATAACTTTATCGCTAAGTTCAGCGGCAATGCTTGCCATAATTGGTCGTTTTGCTTTGTCTCTGTTTCCGCCACAACCTACAACTGTTATCAATTGCTCGTTTTTAGTGCGAATATCATTGATGGTTTTCAGCACGTTTTCCAATGCATCTGGCGTGTGGGCATAATCTACAATCGCCGTAATATTCGAATTAGAAACTATAAATTGAAAACGTCCTGAAACACTTTCTAAATCGGATAACAGCCTTAAAACTTCCAGACTTTCCAATCCTAATTGAACTGCGGTTCCATAAATTGCCAATAAATTATAAGCATTAAATGTCCCGATGAGTTTTACCCAAAC
>NZ_JAQTPQ010000231.1 GCF_028712645.1 Flavobacterium sp.
ATATGCGTGACGGTTTTTTTGTTAATGATGAATTGCATCAATTGAAAATTATTAAAATGCTTCGGAAATACAAACCCGAAATTGTCATTTGTAATGCCATTGATGATCGCCATATCGATCACGGAAAAGGAAGTAAATTAGTTTCAGATGCTTGTTTTTTGTCAGGTTTGATGAAAATTGAAACTGAAATAAATGGAGAAAAACAAGAAGCTTGGCGTCCCAAATTAGTTTATCATTATATACAATGGAAAGATTTAGTTCCTGATTTTGTGGTTGATATCACAGGCTATAATGAGAAAAAGGTAGAAGCAATTTTGGCTTATAGTTCGCAGTTTTATAATGCAAATTCTAATGAACCAGAAACACTTATTGCAACAAAAAACTTTTTGGAGAGCTTGAGTTATCGTGCTCAGGATTTGGGAAGATTAATAGGTACTGATTATGCTGAAGGATTTACGGTCGAAAGATATTTGGCTGTCAATAGTTTAAGTGATTTGAGATAATTTTTTGGCAATTTTCTTTGCAAAAGAAAACTTTAGTACTATATTTGCACTCGTTAAAAATGGTGGTTGTAGCTCAGCTGGTTAGAGTATTGGTTTGTGGTGCCGAGGGTCGCCGGTTCGAACCCGGTCAGCCACCCAGAACGCAAAAGCTTCGAAGAAATTCGAGGCTTTTTTTGTGGAATATACTTTCATTTAGAAATAAATTAATTATTTATTAACTTCTTATTTATTGGATTTTTTTAAATTGCATATTAATAATCAATTAACATAAAAAATATGGGAACATTTTTAATTTCTAAAAGAAAAAACGATGAGTTTCAATTTGTATTGAAAGCTGGAAACGGTCAAGTGATCCTTGCAAGTGAAGGTTATAAAACTAAAGCAGCTTGCGAAAATGGAATCGAATCCGTTAGAAAAAATGCACAAGTGGAAGTAAGATTTGATAAATTGGAATCCAAAAACGGGAAACTTTATTTCAATCTTAAAGCAACAAATGGTCAAATCATTGGAAATAGCGAAATGTACGAATCTGTTGCTGCTCGTGATAATGGAATAGAATCTGTTGCAAAAAATGCTCCTGAAGCAGATGTAAAAGAAGATTTATAAGAGCAATAGTGTAAAAAGCAAAAGCTTCGAAGGAATTCGAGGCTTTTTTTGTGCAAAAAAATAGTTTCAAATTTCTTCGAAGCTCATTTTTTATTTAATTTTCTAAAGAAACTAATTTCCACTTTTATCCACCACAGGGCGATTTTCCCTGTTAGCTAATTCCCAAGCGACAGCAAAAGCTAGTTGTGCTCTTTTTGCTAAAGCATCAAATTCAATTTTTTCGACAGTGTCGGTTGGTTTGTGGTAATCAGCGTGAACACCATTAAAAAAAAATACCGAAGGAATTCCGTTTTTGGCAAAATTGTAATGATCTGAGCGATAATAGAAACGGTTAGGATCAGTTCGATCATTGTATTTGTAATCTATTGCCAAATGCACAAAGTTTTTATTGGCATCTTCGCAAATATTGTATAAATCCGTCGATAGATAATCTGAACCAATCAGATACACATAATTGCTGGAATCATTATGGGATTCATCGTGGCGTCCAATCATATCAATGTTGATGTCAGTTATGGTGTTTGCTAATGGAAACAAAGGATTTTCTGAATAAAAACTGGAACCCAACAAGCCGTGTTCTTCACCAGTAACGTGAAGAAACAAAATAGAACGTTTCGGTCCGTGACCTTCTTTTTTGGCAATTTCGAAGGCTTGTGCAATTTCAAGCAAAGCTACAGTTCCAGAACCATCATCGTCAGCACCATTACAAATTTCGCCATTCTTTAAACCAATGTGGTCATAATGTGCCGAAATTACAATGGCTTCATTTGGTTTTTCTGAACCTTCAATGTAGGCCCAAATATTTTCGGAATCAAGTAAATTGTCATTGCGTTTAGCATTCAAAAAAGTGGATGGAATTCTTTGATAATAGTCTTTTGCTCCTTTTGGAAAGTCAATTTTGTTGGCTTTGTATTGATTAATGAGATAATCTCCAGCTTTTTTTTGTCCTGTTGAGCCTGTTTGACGACCTTCCATACCATCAGAAGCAATTACATAGAGATGCTGCATTAAATCTTTAGGAGTGATTGTTGCAACATATTTTGCTGGCGAAACATCTGTAATGTTTGCTTTTTGTGAGGTGCAAGAAATTGTTGAGGCAATTAAGAAAAGGCAAAGAAATTTTTTTATATAAAACATATTTTGCAGGTATTTAAATTTAATTTCACAAATATCAGAAATAAAAACAGTATTTGAGATTTAAACGACTGATTTTTAATTTAGTTTTTGAGATTAAATTTTTTACATTACAAAGTAACATTCCGCTTAAAAGCACAACCCAGTTCCATTATAGAATCTGTTTTTGATATACCGGGAATAGTATCGATTTTTTCATAAAGCACCTTGCGCATATGTTCGTGATTGCGAGCAATGATTTTTATGTAAAGTGTATATAACCCAGAGATGTAATAACATTCTGTGATCTCGGGAATTTTTTTCAACTCTTCGATAATTCTACTTGAATCTTGGTCTTTATTCAGAGTAATTCCTGTGAAAGCACCCCAATCATAGCCAATTTTTTTCTCGTTGATTACTGGTTTTATTCCCGTAAGTACTCCTTGATCCATCAAACGATTGACGCGCTGATGCACCATCGTATTCGAAATTTTTAAATTGGCGGCAATTGTCGAATAGGCCATCCGACCATCTTTTTCCAATTCTTTGATGATTTTAGTGTCAAATTCGTCGAGTATCTCCATAGTTTTTAAAATTAAATTGACTTAATATTTTACAAATAAATAAAATATGACTTATTTTAAGCAAATGTAAGTCAAAAATATTATTTTTTATTGCTAAATAAAATATTTTATTATTTTTGTAATCGAATTTATTAAAATCAAATCGTTATGGAATTACTACATCATACACTTTCTTCAAAAGCCGAAGGAATGATTGCAAAAGAGAATAAATATGGAGCTCACAATTACCATCCATTACTAGTTGTTCTCGAAAGAGGAGAAGGCGTTTTTGTTTGGGATATGGACGGAAAAAAATATTTCGATTTTCTCTCAGCGTATTCTGCGGTGAACCAAGGGCATTGCCATCCGAAAATTGTGAATGCAATGATTAAACAAGCACAAACTTTGACTTTGACTTCTCGTGCTTTTTACAATGACCAATTGGGGAATTATGAAGAATACGTAACTAACTATTTTGGTTTTGACAAAGTGTTGCCTATGAATACGGGAGCTGAAGCAGTAGAAACAGCGCTTAAATTATGTCGAAAATGGGCGTATGAAGTGAAAGGAATTCCTGAAAATCAAGCGCAAATTATCGTTTGTGAAAACAATTTTCACGGAAGAACAACAACTATTATTTCCTTTTCGAATGATGAAAGTGCCCGTAAAAGTTTTGGACCTTTCACGGCTGGATTTATAAAAATTCCTTATGATGATAGTGAAGCATTGGAAAACGTTTTAAAATCAACAACAAATATTGCTGGATTTTTGGTAGAACCTATTCAGGGTGAAGCTGGAGTTTATGTGCCTTCCGATGGTTATTTGGCGAAAGCCAAAACACTTTGCGAGCAACACAACGTTTTGTTCATCGCTGACGAAGTGCAAACCGGAATTGCGAGAACTGGAAAATTATTGGCGGTGCATCACGAAAATGTACAACCTGATATTTTGATTTTGGGAAAAGCACTTTCTGGAGGTGTTTATCCTATTTCTGCAGTTTTGGCTAATAACGAAATTATGAATGTGATAAAACCTGGTCAACACGGTTCTACTTTTGGCGGAAACCCAATAGCTGCTGCTGTTGCCATTGCTGCGCTTGAAGTGATTCGAGATGAAAAATTGGCAGAAAATGCGGAACGTTTGGGAATACTTCTTAGAAAAGGATTGAACGAAATTGCGCAAAGAAATTCGTTGATAACACTAGTAAGAGGCAAAGGATTATTAAATGCCATCGTGATTGATTGCGACGAAGACTCTGATTTGGCTTGGAATATATGTATGAAATTCAGCGAATACGGTTTATTGGCAAAACCAACCCACGGCAACAAAATCCGTTTAGCGCCACCATTAGTCATTACCGAAAGTCAAATTCAGGATTGTCTTGTCATTATTGAGAAAGCATTGAATGATTTTAGATGATCTAATTAAAATAATTTTTGTTTTTTATAGGAATTATCTAGGCAATTACATACTTGTTCGACCCAATTTTGGGTGTGTATATGCTAGTTTGTAGTGAGCATGTACTAGTTAGTGGCAACACCATCAAACCGACTGCAAACATTAAACTGACAAAGAAATTAACCCAAGACAATTTTTCTATGCTTTTGACCCCAAACGACAATTTGTCCAATTAATGGTTCTAACGATTTTCCGTGTTTTGTTAAACTATACGCAACAGAAATTGAACTTCCAGCATCAACTTCACGACATACCAATTTGTTAACTTCTAAATATTTCAATTCTTTGGTTAAGGTTCTTGGAGTAATTGTACCTAAATCTCTTTTGAGTTCATTGAAACGTTTTTCTTTGTCGCAAAGACTTGCCAAAATAGCACCACGCCAACGACCACCAATTATATCTATAACATCTTGGACATCTCTTAACTGAATCTGCTTTTGCTTATTCTTCATCGAATTTTATTTTTAGTATCCTAAAAGATAGTGGTATTTTCCGCAAAGTTAGTATATTTAAGATACTATTCTTTACCTTTACCAAAAATAATTTAATCATAGTCAAATGAATATTACAATTATAGGTGCTTCGGCAGGCGTTGGACTTGAAAGTGTTAAAAGAGCATTAGAACGAAACCATAAAGTAACTACACTTTCACGGTCTGAAATTTCTTTGCCAAAAAATGCTGACTTAACAATCCTAAAAGGAAGTGCGACTGACAAAAATAATTTGCAGAAAGCAATTGAAAATGCAGAGGCGGTAATTGTAGCATTAGGTACAGGAAAAAGTATGAAGGCGACAACATTATACTCTGACTTTGCGAAGATATTAGTTGAAGTTCAAAACGAAACCAATGCAGAAATCCCATTTATTATTTTGACAGGTTTTGGAGCAGGCGAAAGCGGTGCATACAACTCATTTCTAATGAAAATATTTTTCAAACTACTACTGAAAGATGTTTATGCTGACAAAACTAAAATGGAAGAAATTATTTCAAGTTCAAAAATGAAATGGGAAATAGTAAGACCAGGACTTTTGAAAGACAAACCATTGACCGAAAAATATAAAATTGAAAATAAACTTTTCAAAGGTGTAAACATAGGAAGCATAAACAGAACAGACGTTGCAGACTTTTTAGTAAAACAAGCCGAAAACCCGACAGAAATCAAAAAATACCCTGCATTATCAAACAAATAACTAACATTAAAAATAAATAAAATGACAAATCAAATTTCAAACGTTGCTATTCCAACACCCGTAAAAATCTTCACTTGGATATTAATCTGTGCAGGACTTTTCTTTTTTTATGTTTACACATTTAGCCCAAACATAAGTTTTCCAAACGCAAATTTAGAAACCTATTCAGCCAAATTAGGTTTTGGAAGTACTGGTGTACGGATTTTAGGAAGCGTACTTGCCCTATTAATTTCCGTGATTTACAACAAACCACATTGGCTATTTATTACGCTTATTTCAAGAATATTTATTGAGT
>NZ_JAQTPQ010000020.1 GCF_028712645.1 Flavobacterium sp.
CCATTAGAGTATATCCAATTTGGGATTTGACGGAAAGTAAACAAGCTGTAAAAACGCAAAAATGGCAACTAATTTATTTTTTAGAAATTCCATTTGATGAAACATTAGATATAAATCGAGCAAAATTGCTTTACAAAGAAAACAGCATTCTTATAAAATGAAAAAAGGAAAATTAATAGTGTTTTCGGCACCATCAGGATCAGGGAAAACTACCATCGTTAGGCATTTACTAGGGAAAGAAGACTTGAATTTAGAGTTTTCTATTTCGGCAGCTACGCGTGAAGCTCGTGGCGAAGAAGTAAATGGAAAAGATTATTACTTTATGTCGCTTGAGGAGTTCAAAACCCACATCAAAAACGAAGATTTTGTAGAATGGGAAGAAGTGTATCGCGATAATTTTTACGGAACTTTGAAAAGTGAAGTCGAACGCATTTGGGCTAAAGGAAAAAACGTAATTTTTGATATTGACGTTGCTGGAGGTTTGCGAATCAAACATAAATTTCCAGAAGAAACTCTGGCTGTTTTCGTGAAACCACCAAGCGTTGATGAACTAAAAAGAAGACTTAAAGAACGCTCTACCGAAAGTGATGACAAAATCAATATGCGTATTGCAAAAGCTTCGGTGGAATTGGCAACCGCGCCACAATTTGATGTTATTATAAAAAATTATGATTTGAATATCGCTTTAGATGAAGCCTATCAATTGGTAAAAGATTTTGTAAATAATTCAATCTAAAAAAGCAAAAGAATCTAAAAAAAGCAAAAGAATATTTTTTAGATTTTTTAATTTTTTAGATTTTTTAGATTTAAAAAAATGAAAATAGGATTGTATTTCGGAACCTTCAACCCCATCCATGTTGGGCACTTGATTATTGCCAATCATTTCGCGGAATATTCGGGTTTAGATCAAATTTGGATGGTGGTAACGCCTCATAATCCGTTGAAAAATAAACAAACTTTATTGGACGATTATCAACGCTTGCAATTGGTTTTTTTGGCTACTGAAGATTATCCAAAAATCAAACCCTCAGACATTGAGTTTAAGTTGTCACAACCCAATTATACCGTGAATACCTTGGCACATTTACAGGAAAAATTTCCACAGCATAAGTTTTCGTTGATTATGGGAGAAGACAATTTAAAGTCGTTGCACAAATGGAAAAACTACGATATAATTTTGCAAAATCATGCCATTTATGTTTATCCTCGCATTTCATCAGAACTAGAAAATTCTATTTATAAAGACAACCCAAAAGTTCATATTATTGATGCGCCAATTGTAGAAATTTCATCGACTTTTATTCGGGAAAATATTAAAAATAAGAAGAATGTTCGTCCTCTTTTACCTGAAAAAGTTTGGGAATATATTGACCACAATAATTTTTATAAAAAATAAAAGGCGTTCTAGTACTACCTTTTAAGAACGCCTTTTTTCAAAATACTAAAAAAACTAACTAATTCAACCTTGTTATTTTATAAAAAACTAATTTGTAATAATTTACAACGAATAAAGTAAAAAAATATTGTACTGAAAATAATATTTTTTTATTTATTCCTCTTAGCATCGCAATTTTGATTCATTTTAAAAGCAAATTATGCCAGTAAATTATTTATTTTATTCGAATACTTTTAAGTACTTTTGAATAAATCTAATAAGAAAATGACCAAAAATATTAAATTCGCAGTAATTGGCGGTGGAAGTTGGGCTACAGCAATAGCTAAAATGCTTTGCGTAAATCTAGAAGAAATTGCTTGGTACATGCGAAATGAAGATGCTATTGAACATTTAAAAATTCATCAGCACAATCCAAATTACTTGAGTTCTGTTGAATTTGATATCAAAAAATTAAAACTCACCAGCGATATAAATGAAGCTGTATCTTATGCTGATTATATCATTTTTGCCATCCCTTCGGCATTTTTGAGTTCAGAACTCGAAAAATTGACGGTAAGCCTGAAAGACAAAGTTATTTTTTCGGCCATCAAAGGAATTGTTCCTGAAACAAGTTTGATTGTTGGTGAACATTTTAACAAAACTTACGGTATTCCTTTCGAAAATATAGGTGTAATAACAGGGCCTTGCCACGCCGAAGAAGTTGCATTAGAACGATTATCCTATTTGACAATTGCTTGCGGTGATGCTGAAAAAGCAAAAATTGTTGCTAACCATTTATCAGGTGATTATATCAAAACCAAAATTTCAGATGACATTATCGGCACAGAATATGCAGCAATGCTCAAAAATATTTATGCCATTGCCGCAGGAATTGCGCACGGTTTGGGTTACGGAGATAATTTTCAATCGGTTTTGATGAGCAACGGTATTCGAGAAATGAAGAAATTCATTAGAAAAGTCCACAAAATGAAACGCAACATCAATGATTCGGCTTATTTGGGTGATTTATTGGTGACAGGATATTCTGTTTTTTCCAGAAACAGAATGTTCGGAAATATGATTGGAAAAGGCTACACCGTAAAATCTGCAATGATGGAAATGAGTATGGTTGCCGAAGGCTATTACGCCACAAAAAGTGCTTACAATCTCAATCTAGGTTATGGTGCCAAAACGCCAATTATAGATGCAGTTTACAGCATTTTATATGAAGGAAAATCAGCTAAAAAAGTATTTGAAAGGTTAACTGAGAAGTTGGATTAATCCCTTTTTTGTCATTTCGACCAGCGGGAGAAATCATATCAGTTGCTCTCGTTATGTGATTTCTCCCGTTGGTCGAAATGACAAATTCAAAGTACAAGTCACCTCACAATTACTCCATCAACAAACAAAATTGGAACTTCCTCAACGTAATCAGGAGTTATCGAATTTGCTTTGAAAATGAACTTTCTATCGTATAGTTTTTCGCCAATAAAGAAAGTAACCATAAACTCATTATTGAGTGCCAAAACACTTTTTTCAATCATCTCAATTTTAACTACTGAAACCGCAGGAACTTCAACAAAAGCGTGTCGCAAAAGCGAAGTTTTTTTCATTTCGCCATCGATAGTTCCAAAAGCTTTTGAAACAATCATTACACCATCGAGATTGAAATCGCTGTCGTTTACTAAATAAGCAAACCACACTTTTTCCATAAAATCGTCGCTCCATTCTTGGACTACGGCGATAAAAACGTTTTCAACTGTGGGGATGATGATGTCTTTTTTCATAAAATTGAAACTTAACCACAAAGTTCACAAAGAAGGCGCAAAGCACACAAAATTTTGAACTTTATAAAGAAAAATCTTAAATAATGGGATTATATTGATGCCTTAAATTGCTCTAAGAAACGAACATCGTTTTCATAAAACATTCGAATATCACCAATTTGATACAACAACATTGCAATTCTTTCGATACCCATTCCAAAAGCAAAACCAGTGTATTCTTCAGGATTGATGTTGCAATTTTTGAGAACATTAGGGTCTACCATTCCACAACCACCAATTTCTAACCAACCGGTTCCTTTGGTAATTCGGTAATCGGTTTCAGTTTTTAATCCCCAATAAATATCTATTTCGGCACTTGGTTCCGTGAAAGGAAAATAAGACGGACGCAAACGAATTTTTGATTTTCCGAACATTTCTTTGGTGAAATACAAAAGTGTTTGTTTCAAATCGGCAAAGGAAACATCCTTGTCAATATACAATCCTTCGACTTGGTGAAAAATACAGTGTGAACGTGATGAAACGGCTTCATTACGAAAAACTCTTCCCGGAGAAATCGTTCTGATAGGCGGTTGGTTGTTTTCCATATAACGCACTTGCACCGATGAAGTGTGCGTACGCAACAAAGTATCTGGATTGGTTTGAATGAAAAATGTATCTTGCATATCACGTGCTGGATGGTATTCTGGCAAGTTTAATGCGGTGAAATTATGCCAATCATCCTCGATTTCCGGACCTTCGGAAACATTGAAACCAACGTTAGAAAAAATATCGATAATTTGGTTTTTTACCAAGGAAATTGGATGACGAGAACCAATAATTACTGGTTCAGCCGAGCGTGTTAAATCACCATAAAAACCTTTGGTTTCTTCTTTACTTTCTAGAGATTCTTGTATGGATTTAACTTTTTCTTCAGCAGAAGATTTTAGCAAATTGATTACTTGTCCAAATTCCTTTTTTTGATCGTTAGGTACGTTTTTGAATTCGGCAAAAAAGTCTTTTAAAAGTCCTTTACTTCCTAGAAATTTAATTCGGAAAGCTTCTAATTCTTCCTTATTTTGTGTTGAAAAAGCTTGTGCTTCGCCAATATATTCTTTTATCTTGTCTATCATTTTCATCCAATAATTGAAAGTGCAAATTTAAGTAATTTGTTCGGAGTTTAAAGTTTAAAATTTAAAGTTTCACATTCAAAATGTGATTTCTAATCTATAAGCTCTTTTTCAAGAAAATAATTCACAATCGCTTCTTTCATCAAAACCGATTGTTCGCCTGCTTTTAGTAGAGGTAATTCTTCTTTTACCCTGTAATGTGGCCAACCTTCCTCATCGAAAAATTCGAACTCATAGAAACCATACGGTTCCAATAATCGACAGATTGCAATGTGCATCAGGTTGAGTTTTTCGTCTTTTTCATACTTTTGATGCACTTTTCCGAGTTCTTGAACGCCTATTAAATAGATAATTGCATCTAAATCTAGGTCTTCACCTTGCGAAAATTGGTTTGAAAGTATAATTACAAGCTGTTCCCAGCGTTCTTTAAGTTGTATATCTCTTGACATTTGATTTTAGATTTTAGATTGCAGATTTTAGATTGCAGATTTTGTTAATCTGAAATCTTAACTCTAAAATTATTCGTGCAAAGATACCAACATAATTCTTTTATATTTGTTCTTTATTCTTTTCTCTTTATTCCTTTTTATATGAGTTTTTTAGATATAGTTTTGGGTATATTACTTGCTTATGGTTTGCTTCAAGGCATAAGAACCGGACTTTTTGTAGAGTTGGCGTCCTTCATTTCATTGATTTTAGGAATTTATCTTGCCCTAAAATTTTCTTTTTTTGTAAAAGAAATACTTACTGGATTTGTACATTGGAATCCTAAAACAATCCAAATAGCAGCCTTTATTCTCACCTTTATTTTGGTTGTTGTTGGAGTGTCACTTTTGGCAAAATTCCTCACTGGAATAGCAGATTTTGCACAATTGGGTTGGATAAATAAACTTGGCGGTGGTTTTTTTAGAGTTCTAAAAACGGTATTAGTAATTAGCATCTTTTTAAACCTCTTCGAAAAAATAAATTTCGACAATACATTTGCCAAAAAAGAGACTTTAGACAAATCCATCTTTTATCGTCCAATCCAAAAAACAGCGGGATTTATTTATCCTTCGATTGAAAAATGGTATGAGGATTTGAAGAAAAAAAATCAGTAATTAGATTTATTTCACTTCCTTAATTGCTGCCTGTTCAATCCAGCCTTCAGTTCCATCAGTCAATTGAATTTTTTTCCAATTATTCAATGTTTCCAATACAAAAACCTTGGTTCCTTCGTGAAGTGTAAAAACAGTTGAACTCAACATTTGCGGTTCGCTTTTTACCAAAGCTGCTTCAACAAAAACAACAGCAGGTTTTTCATTTTCAAATTCATTTTTCTCTGAAATTGCTGCAGAAACACTAATCAATAACAGCAAAAGCAAAACAAACATTCCGAAGAAAAATATTCTTTTTGTCAATGTTATTTGCGAAAAGTAATATCCAATGAAAAAAAGCAAAAAAACAGCAGAAAACCCAACCGAAATCCAAGCCCAAGTATTGTAATGAAAGGTTGAAGTAAAGTCGTTAATCATTTTTGAAAATCCCACTTTTGGCACTTCTTTTACCTCATCAATGGTCAATTTTTGGGCAAATTTAAGATTGTTTTGAATTTCTTGATCATCCGGATTAAGTACTAATGCCTTTTCATAATTATAAATTGCAGGAGCAACTTTGTTCAATTTATAATAGCAATTCCCAATATTGAAATACAATTCAGCCGATTGATTATTGGATTTTAAAACGCTTTCGTATTGAGAAACTGCTTCCTCATATCTTCCTTTTTGGTACAAATAATTCCCTTTATCAAAGCCGCTTTGGGCAAAGAAAACTTGGGTTGTTAGTAGTAATAGATATAATATATTTTTCATAAAAAAAAATTTAAACACAAAGGACACAAAGATGGCACAAAGTTCACTATTTAAAGCACTCCATTCACCACTCTTCGAACTCCTTCTTTTAGTAATTTGACATTAAAATTGATTAATAATCCTAATTTACAGCCTGATAATCTTAAATAAGTTAGCAATTGTGCCAAATGAACATCATTTAGAGCTTCGACAGATTTAATTTCTACAATAAATTTATCTTCAACTATAAATCGATTCTGTAACCAACATCCAACTTAACTTCTTCATAAACCAATGGTAATGCTTTTTGCTTTTCAACTTTTAAATTAGATTTTTTAAGTTCATAAAACATACATTCCTCATAAGCACTTTCTAATAATCCTGGACCTAAAGTCTTATGTACTTTCAAAGCACATTCAAATACTATTTTTGAAATTTCGTTTTCAGTCATTAATATATTTTTAAAAAACTTAGTGAACTTAGTGCTTTCTTTGTGTCCTTTGTGGTTAAGTAATCTGTTTCTCCAAATCTGAAATTATCACAACCGCTTTATCAAAATCCTGTTGAATAGTGGAACTTGAAGTTAGTGCATATCGTGCCAATTCACAGTTTTCTGTAAGAGCAATAAAATCAATTACCGTTTCTGGACTTGCTTTTCTTGATAATAAAAGTTCTTGAATATTGCTTTTGCTCATTTCTGAAGTTTCAATATGCAGTTTTGCTTTTAAGAAATTATGCATTGCCTTTTCTAAAGCTACATAAAATGGCTCTTTGTTGTTGATTTGTTTTTTGGCTTCTGATAAATATTTCTTGGCTAATCTGTTGTTCATTTTTATTCTATTGCCAGTAACATCGCCGTCCATTGCTTCTTTCTTTCTTTTAAATAAAACAATCATAGGAAGTATTAAAAAAGGCATAAATAATAAACCGTAAAAGGCATTTGACCCAAAGAAATCTTCCTCATTCATCGAAACAAGATTTGTTTTTAACTTAATATATTTGAATTGTTCGGTGCTAGAAATTACGTTTTTGGCAATCCCTGGAGTTGTTGCCACAGGTTGATCATTAGCCGAAGGCCCATCAAGGACATTAATCATTATCTCTTGTGAACTTATGGTTTTATATGTTCCTGAACCCAAATCAAAATACGAGAATTGCATTGGTTTTATTGGATAATTCCCTTTGAACTGAGGAATAATAGTATAACTATCCGATATTTTTCCTGACATTCCAGATAATACTGTATTCACTTTTTCGCTATGAACTGGGTCATACATTTCTAATGAATTAGGAACTACCGGTTTTGGAATATTGAATAATTTCATATTTCCGCTTCCTGAAACGCTAACCAATAAATCCAGACTTTCTCCGTTTTTTAAATTCGTTTTCGAAGGAGTTACTCTGAAATCAAATTTCCCTACAGCACCCGAAAAATCAGCCGGTTTTCCTGTCTCAGGAAGTGCTTTTACCGAGATTGTTTTGGCACCAGCAGAAACTCTTTTGTTTCCATCGGTAACTATTACTCGTCCAAACATATCTCTACGATTAGTTGGTAATTGTACATCGATATCTAATGACAATGGCTCAATAACGAGTTTGCCGGATTTTTGAGGATATAAAACTGTTTTTCTAAGTACTACATAACGGTATTTTTCTCCTTTAAACATTCCTTCTTCGGCAACGAGTTGTTTGATGTCAATATTTTGACTCCAAAAATCATTGTATTTAGGTTTGTCAAGTTCTCTCCAATTCGTAATTCCAATATTGTAGCTGAAATACAATTTGTATACAACTGTAATTGGTTCGTTGATGTATGGATTAGTTTTAGAAATATCAGCTACAAGATAAATATTATCATCAGCAGAAACCTGAGTGTCATTTGGATCTTTAGGCTGCTCAACTGCTGCTGTAACGTTTATTTTTATTGGAGATGTCTTATAAATTTGCCCATTGTATTCTATCGAGGCTTGCTTGATAATCAAATTCCCTTTTTGTTGTGGTAAAAGATAATAGGAATAGGTTTTTTCGAAAGAACTCTTTCCATTTATCCACGACTGACTTACTTGTTGACTTGGTCCAGCAATGATTCTAAATCCTTCAAAAGAGGGTTGGTCAAAATTATCCCCATCAACATTCATCGTAAAATCGATACGAAGTCGCTCGTTTAGTCCAAGCGTGTTTTTACTTACTTTGGCTTCAAATTGTACTTGAGCCAAAAGTGAGTTACAAACCATTAAAACAATCGCTACTATACTTTTTTTCATTGTATTTCCTCACCCCAACCCTCTCCAAAGGAGAGGGAGTTGAAACTGGGTACATTTTATTTTGTTATTATTTTAATTGTCCAATTCGTTTTTATTATTGAATTACCAATCTTTTTCAGTCTGAACTGGTTTTCCTTTTACTTTTTGGGCATTAACTTTATCTTGAATTTTTTTCTCTTCATTATTTACGGCATCCAAAAGATTTTCTAATCGTTGTTTCGAAATTCCTCCAGGCTTTGGTTTTGGCTGTCCATTATCACCTGGTTTATCGTCTTTTTTACCATCCTTGTCTTTAGGTTTTTCTTTATCTTTACCTTTATCGTCTTTTTTATCTTTATCCTTGTCCCCGTCTTTCTTGTCCTTGTTTTTATCTTTATTCTTGTCGTCCTTCTTATCTTTATTTTTATCTTTTTTCTTGTCGTCTTTAGGAGGATTTTCTTTTAATTTTTTCTTGGCTAATGCATAATTATATCTGGTTTCCTCGTCCGAAGGTTTATTTCTCAAGGCATTTTTATAAGCTTCAACCGCTTCAGAATAATTTTTTTCTTTCATAAATACATTTCCCAAATTATGAAATGCCTGATGCTTCTGCTCTCTTGTTTTTGAATTTTTAATAGCTTTTTCGTACTCAAATTTAGCTTCCGAATTTTGATTTTGCTTATAAATCGCATTTCCCAAATTATAAGAAGCATCTGCTTTTTTAGGAAATTTTGAATGCGAGATTCTGTAATTGGCTTCAGCATCAACAAACTTTTTTTGAGCATATTGCTCGTTTGCTTCAGGCAAAGTTTTATCTTTTTCTTGAGCAGAAACTGCAAAAGAAAGTGTTAGTAAAATATATAATATAAAATTTTTCATTATTCTTTTTCATTAAATAAATTCAACTTTCCTACCCATTTTGTTTTTCTTTCCAAGAAGAAAATATCCAAAAATAATAGCGCAAAAGCGAATCCTAAAAACCATTGAAATTGCGATTGAAAATCTGCCATTTGGGTAGATTCAAATTCGGTTTTTTGTATGTTATCGAGAGCGTTCTTTACGTAATCGAGTACTTCTTTAGTGTTATTTCCGCTAACGTAACCTCCTTTTGTGGCTTTGGCAATAGCTTTTAAACTTTCAGTATTCATCTTAGTAATAACCACTTCGTTATTGTTGTCGCGTTTAAAACTTTGTATAACTCCGTTAACTCTCAGAGGAATTGTACCTCCTTTTTCGGTTCCAACTCCAATGGTTATGATTTTCATTCCCTGTTTATTGGCTTCTTCTGCGGCGGCTGCAGCTCCTTCCGAATGGTCTTCCCCGTCAGAAATCAGAATCAATAATTTGCTGGTTTTGCTTTTATCGTCAAAATAAGTCGAAGATAATTTTATGGCTTCGTCCAGCGATGTTCCTTGTGAGGAAACAATATCTGTATTCATACTTTGCAAAAACATTTTTGCCACGCTATAATCAGTCGTAATTGGCAATACTGGAAAGGCACTTCCTGCGTAAGCAACGATTCCTATTCTGTCGCTTCCTAACTGATTGATGATTTGAGAAACAATTTGTTTGCTTTTTTCCAATCTACTAGGCGCAACGTCTTCAGCAAGCATACTTTTAGAAACGTCCATTGCAAAAACAATGTCGATTCCTTCTCGTTTTACCTTTTCCATCTTGGTTCCAATTTTTGGATTTACCAAACCAAAAATTATTCCTGTCAAAGCTAAAAGCATTACAACCAACTTCAAAATAGGTTTAAAAAATGAGCTTTCGGGACTAAGTTTTTTTACCAAATCTAAATCGCCGAATTCACGCTGCTTTTTTCTTTTCCAATACAAATTCAATAGAAAAAGTACTGCCACAATTGGCAATATAAAAAGGAGATATAAATATTTATTTTCGTCTAATTCCATTTTGTTTATATAAAACTTCTGTAAACTGTATTTCGTAATCCAATTTCTAACAAGATTAAAAAGCCTGCCAACCACACAAACGGCCTGAATTTTTCATCATAATCATAGAATCTTAATTCTTTAATTTCTGTGGTTTCTAACTTATTAATCGAAGCGTAAATCTCGGCTAATTTGCTATTGCTTGACGCCCTGAAATATTTTCCGTCTGTTTTTCGAGCAATGTTTTTTAATAATTGTTCGTCAATTTCTACTTTCATCATTTGGAACATAATCTGTCCGTTTGGAGCTAAAGCATAAGGCGATTCAGCCATTCCGTTTGTTCCAATTCCAATCGTATATACTTTTATTCCGTATTGTTTGGCAATATCCGCAGCGGTTTCGGGTTCGATAAAACCTGCATTATTAACCCCGTCCGTCATAAGAATAATCACTTTACTTTTAGCTTTACTCCCTTTTAATCGGTTTACAGCTGTAGCCAATCCCATTCCTATTCCTGTTCCGTCTTGCAAAACATTGTCATATTTTATACTTTTTATAGCTTCAAGAATGACTGCTTTGTCACTGGTTACTGGTGTTTTTGTGTAAGCTTCTGAGGCATAAACCACTAATCCAATTCTGTCATTGGGTCTTTCATCAACAAAATTAGAAGCTACTACTTTTAGGGCTTCCATTCGGTTTGGTTTTAAATCTCTCGAAAGCATACTTCCTGAAACATCGACTGCCATTACAATATCAATTCCTCTTGTCGTTTTTGTTTTATTGCTCACATCAACCGTTCTGGGTCTTGCAATTGCAACAATTAGCGAGCTTAACGCCAATAATCGAAGCACATTCAACATTGGTTTTAGTTTTGCCAAAAGCGAATTCGAATCCTTGAATCCTTGAATAGAACTGATTTTTAATGAAGCCGATTGATGGTTTCCTTTCCAAAACAACCAAGCAATCGCTAATGGTATCAAAAGAAACAACCAAAAAAACTCTGGGTTTAAAAAAGTTATCTTTCCCATTATTGTTGTGCTTTTTTAAGTTCAACAGAGCTCAAGATTCGATCTGAAATTTCATTAGCATATTTGTCTCCTTCTTCGTGCACGATCATAATTTGTTGCAATCCTCCTTCTTGACTAAACAGTAAAACTTCATAATATAATTTGGTGCTATTTTTACTAACATCGTCAATATTCGAAAACGTTCCGTATCCTTTGATTCCTTTAATTCCTTCTTTTGTCTCGAAATCTTCTTGTTTTACAATCATGTTTTGAGCCCCTTTTGATTCTATCGATTTTAAGGTTCCGTCTAATGCTTTCGATAAATCAATTGGTTTTTGCTCTGTTTCCTCACCAGTATTCGGAGCTTGCTTGTAATTGAAAGTCGAAACCATAACATAAAAATTATCAGCCAAACTTCCATAAGCAAAAGATTGCATTTCCTTAATCAAAGCCATTCCCTCTTTTGGAAGCGATTTTGTTATGTCAATTCTTTTAAGAACTCTCGGAGTTTCAATTCTCACGCTTGGATTTCCGTACTCGCTTTTTATCCATTCACCTTCAAGCAACTCTTTAGAAGAATTTCCAAAAACGTTATCAATTACATAATCGAAACCTCTAGTAACTACAAAAAAAGTTGTCGTTGCGAAAAGTAAAAACAGAACCGAAGCAATAGCAATAGTTATTCGTTTTTTCTTTTGTTTTTGTAATTCTCTTTTCAACTGTTCTTGACGTTGCATTTCGTTAAGCAACATTTCTTCATTGTTTTCAACGACTACAGGAATTGATTTATCAAGCGTAACTATCGCTCTTTCTATCTTCTTTCTGTCTTCGGTAATTTCATAATCCAATGGTTTTGATTTGGCAAATTTCACCAAATCGGCTTGTTTTAAAACCACAAACAAATTCTCGATTGTTTCAGGAGAAAGTTTCAATTTCTTTTTACGTGAAGCCACTTTCAGTCCTTCAATCAATTCAAAAGTAGTGCTTTCCATTGCTGGAATTTCAATCGCTTCTTCGATGTAATTCCTAACAATGTCGGTCAATTCGCTATAATATTCCTTTACTTCACCGTGTTGCCAAAGTTTTTTCTTTTCTAAGTTGTTGAGTAAACTGGTCGCTCTTTCAATTGGTGTTTTATAGATTTCTTCTTCTGCTTTTTTCTTTTGGTGTTGTTTTAAGTACCAATAAATCAATGCTCCAATGCCAGCAATCAACAATAAAGCTAATAGATATTTCCACCAATCACCAAGTGAATTGTCAGCGGGAGCAATATCCTTGATGTCATACATTTTTTGTTTTAAAGTATCCACCTGAACGTTTGCAACTTCAACTTTAATCGAATCTGACATCACAACTTTGTTGTTAATCAAAATCTTGATACTCGGAATAGTATATTTTCCGGAATCAAATTGAGTCAAACCATATTTTTTCACCAATTCGTAACGGTCGTCCTTTTTAACTGTGTCAATAGGATAAGATTGAATCACTTCAAGAGCTCCAATGTTTTTTAACTTAGGAAAAACCACTTTCGACTTGGTGTCAACAGTTGTTTTTAAACTAAGTTTGAACTCTGCACCAATCTTTTTCTTAATCGAATCAACGCTTGTTACCACCTGTTTTTGTTGCGCAAAAATGGTGGTTGAAAGCAGAAGTATTAATAATAATTTTTTCATTCTTTATTTTCGGAAACTTTTGATTTTTGATTGAAGATTAACGATTTTTAATTTCAGATTTCTCTTGAAACTTTTGACTCGTTTACATCAAAAATCATTTCATATTCGTTTTAGCGGTTTTAATACTTGACACAAAAATTGAAATCAACTCGTTGGCTTCAGTCTTTGCAATCGATAAATTATTTAAATCCTTCGTTAAATTTGCCTTTTCTATTATTTTTAAACAACCCAAACTTTCTCTTAATTCTTTTAAACAAACTCCCATTTTATGGATAAAATCTTTAGTGCTTTCTGCACTTTGAGCTTCCCCATAATTTAATGCTGGAGAAGTTCCTGATCTAATAATTTGTCCAGCTAAATGATTTCCAGCATAATTTTTTTCAAAATTACTAGCAACAATTATTATGGTTGCAGCAAAATCTATCAATCTATTTTCTAGTTCTTGTTTATTCATTTTCTATATCTATTTTGCTTTCCAAATTAAAATCTTCAATCTCAAATCATCTTCCCATTCCAACCAAATCTGAAATCAAAAATCGTTAATCTTCAATCTCAAATCTTTATCTCGATTTAAAATAACCCAATAATTTGGTTACATAACTTTCATCAACTCTAGTATTTACAACTCCTGCCCCAGATTTACTAAATGTCTCTTTAAAATATTTCACTTTTTCGTGATAGTATTTTTCATAATTCATTCGCACCGATTTTGAACCTGTATTAATCAATTTTGTCTCACCTGTTTCGGCATCAAGCATAGAAACCATTCCTAGATTTGGTATTTTTTCTTCGCGAATGTCATACACTCGAATGCCGGTAATGTCGTGTTTCTTAGAAGCAATTTTCAATGTATGTTCATAATCTTCTGAAATGAAATCAGAAATCACAAACACGATGGCTTTCTTTTTTTGAGTGCTTGACAAGAATTTCAAAGCTTGAGCAATATCGGTTTTGTGACTTTTAGGTTCGAATTCTATCAATTCACGAATAATTCTCAAAACGTGAGAACGTCCTTTTTTAGGCGGAATGTACAATTCAATTTGGTCAGAAAACAAAATCAAGCCAATCTTATCATTGTTTTGTGTTGCCGAAAATGCCATTGTTGCCGCAATCTCGGTGACAATGTCTTTTTTGAATTGGCTTTTAGAACCAAAACTTTCCGAACCCGAAATATCAACCATCAACATCATCGTCAATTCGCGTTCTTCCTCAAAAACTTTGACGTGTGCTTCGTTATAACGAGCGGTAACATTCCAATCAATAGCTCTAATATCGTCCCCATATTGATACGGACGTACTTCGCTAAAAGTCATTCCACGTCCTTTGAAAGATGTATGATATTCTCCCGAAAAGATGTGATCGCTCAATCTTCGGGTTTTGATTTCTATTTTTCGAACTTTTTTTAAGAGGTCTTTTGTTTCCATTTCTTTAGTAATTAGTGAGTAGAGAGTAGTGAATAGCAGCCATACAAGACTAATTACTATTCACTTTTTACTATTCACTTTTATGGAACTTCAATCTCGTTTACGATTTTGTTGATGATATCAACAGAAGTAATGTTTTCGGCTTCGGCTTCATATGTAATCCCAATTCTGTGACGTAATACATCGTGAACTACGGCTCGAACGTCTTCTGGAATTACATAACCACGACGTTTGATAAATGCATAACATTTTGCAGCATTTGCTAGATTAATACTTCCACGTGGCGAAGCTCCGAAACTGATTAATGGTTTCAAATCGGCCAATTTATATTTCTCTGGAAAACGAGTAGCGAATACAAT
Source organism: Flavobacterium sp. (assembly GCF_028712645.1). Taxonomy (GTDB): domain Bacteria; phylum Bacteroidota; class Bacteroidia; order Flavobacteriales; family Flavobacteriaceae; genus Flavobacterium. The sequence goes on from NZ_JAQTPQ010000020.1 coordinate 14,696, forward strand.
ATCAAGTATGTATTTTTCAATTTTTTCATCCATATAAACTTCACGAACTGCTTCTTGAGCACGCAAAATTTGTTCTACAGAAACCACTTGATTTACTTTTTCGTAACTTCCTTTTAGATTTTGACGAACTACCATTCGCTCTTCATCCATTTTTGGATAATCGATAACAGTTTTCAACATAAAACGATCGACTTGCGCTTCTGGCAAAGGATACGTTCCTTCTTGTTCAATAGGGTTTTGAGTTGCCAAAACCAAGAACGGTCTGTCTAATTTGAAAGTCGTGTCGCCAATAGTCACTTGTTTTTCTTGCATTGCTTCTAATAATGCTGATTGCACTTTGGCCGGCGCACGGTTAATCTCATCGGCAAGAACGAAATTGGCGAAAATTGGTCCTTTTTTAATAGAAAATTCGTTGGCTTTAATGTTGTAAATCATTGTTCCCACAACATCCGCTGGCAATAAATCTGGTGTAAACTGGATTCGGCTAAAAGACCCGTGAACAGCTTGCGACAAAGTATTAATCGCTAATGTTTTTGCTAATCCTGGAACACCTTCAAGCAAGATGTGACCTTGACCCAAAAGTCCGATTAATAATCGCTCAATCATGTGTTTTTGACCCACGATTACTTTATTCATTTCCATAGTAAGCAAATCGATAAAAGCACTTTCTTTTTCTATTTTTTCATTGATTGCTCTAATGTCCATAGTTCCTGTATTCTCTTCCATTTTCCTATTTTAATTACTGTAAATTGTATCCGTTTTTTTTGATGGTGCAAATTGAATTTTTTTTTAGAAGTACGATGTTAAAAAATGGTTAAAACTTCTTATAAACACTGAATTTTAAGGATGATTTGTGATAGTATTTTCATAATTTTAAAGTTTCAAATAAATAAGCCTCAAAATTAAGGATTCTCAAATAAATACTAAATAATTTAATCCAATGACAAAAAAATCTTTTTCCAAAATTATTGCTGGTACAATGACATGGGGAATCTGGGGCAAAAACCTCAACAAAACCCAGATGATTGAACTGATGAATTCCTGTCTTGAAACTGGAATTACAACATTTGATCACGCCGATATTTATGGCAGTTATTCCACTGAGTCAGCTTTTGGGGATGCTTTTGGTGAAAGCCAAATTAAAAGAGAAAACATTCAACTGATTTCAAAATGCGGAATCCAATTACCAGCCGAAAACAGAAGTGCCAAAATTCATCATTACGACTATTCGAAATCACACATTATTCGGTCGGCTGAAAAATCGCTGAAAAATTTGAAAACTGATTACTTGGACTTGCTTTTATTGCATAGACCAAGCCCTTTGATGCAAGTCGATGCCATTGCCGAAGCAATTGAAAAACTCAAAACCGAAGGAAAAATTCTAGATTTTGGCGTTTCGAATTTTACTCCGACTCAAACCAATTTAATTCAAACAAAAACGAAAGTAAATTACAATCAAATTGAGTTTTCGATTACTCATTTTGAACCAATGCTAGACGGAAGTTTAGATCATATGCAACTCAATAGAATCAAACCAATGTGCTGGTCCCCTTTGGGAAGCGTTTTCAAAAAATCTGATGACAAATCCATCCGAATTAAAAAACTGGCAGAGCAACTTTCGTTGAAATATAACGTTGGTATTGATGTACTCCTTTTGGCTTGGATTTTAAAACATCCATCAGGAATTTCACCCGTTTTTGGCACCGCCGACAAAACTAGAATTACTAATTTAATGAAGGCTACAACTTTTGAAATGGAACTTGAAGATTGGTTTGTTTTATGGACAGCTAGTGCGGGGAATCCTATTCCGTAAATAGTTTTCCAATTTATAACCAATGATTAACAAACGTCTTTTAATTAAAAACCTCTTGGCTCACAATGATGAGAGCAGTTTTTATGACAAAAAACGCCAGTTAAATTTGCATACTCGTGAAGGAAAAGCCAAGTTTTTGAAACATATCTGCGCCTTGACCAATTCGAATCCTGCTAATAATTCCTATATTGTTGTGGGTGTCGAAGACCACGACAACGAGATTGTGGGCGACGACTTTTTTGACGACAGCCGCATCCAGAATTTGGTCAACGCTTATCTCGAAAATCCACCGAAAATTCAATACGAAAACGTGCCTTTTCCCAATTTGCCAAAAGACAAGGTAATCGGATTGGTGACCATAAAGGCAAAAAGCAAGACCTCACATTTTAAAAAAGGAATCCACACGATTCCTGCCAACAGTGTTTTTATACGTCGGGGGAGTAATACCGTTCCTGTTGAAGGAGAAATCGAGAAAAATTATCAAAACACGGAAACCGTCATTGGCATTGAAAATAATTCCAGAAACAGTATTGGATACACACTCGATGGCGTGATTGATTTTATGAATTTCCGCCACAAAGATATGATGCCAAAATACAAGGTTTTCAAGGAATTATTTGTCATATGCTGGGCTGGCGTTCCCAAAAAATCCCGAGATAAAACTTTCCTTTCTCGGGTTGATATTGAACTGATAAACGAGCAAATCAAGCTGTTTTATTCGGCTCAGGATGTGGTAACGATTACCTTTGACGAAGATTCTTTTACGATTATCGAATATGTGCCTTTGGGTCTGAACGACAAAACGAGTTTTTATCCTTTGGAAAAACAAACCATCAATTTTCACGATAATGGTTATTATAAAATTGACCGGGAAATCCTTTTTCAACCTCCAGAATTCAACCGGAAAATGTTGTTTCATATTTATAATTCCAACATTTCTTTGTTGAACAAACTCCAAAAAGGACTTTCGTTAACGGAACGAGAACAGAAAGATTTAGAAAATTTACCTTCGACATTTATGATTTGTTACCTCAACGGATTTGAAGATGCGAAGCAAAAATTGATTGACGCCAAACCGCTTTTGAAACCTTTCACTTATGTATATTTGTCCTTTAAAGAAGCGTTGCGGATTTTGAGGAAAATGAAGTATGATGTGCAGTAAAAATTCAACCGCAAATTGCTTCGGCTATTCGCTATCGCTCGGGTCGCAAATTAAATAGTTAGTGGCAATTTTGCATACAACGACACAACAAAAAACAATAAGATGAAGACATTACTTTCAATTTTACTTTTAACATTATCAGTTGCAAATCTACTTGGACAAAATAATTTTCCGACTACTAAAGCAAAAGATAAATCCTTCCCTACAAATATTCAAGAAGGAAGCTTTGAGGAACTTAAAAAGTTTGACGGAGAAGTAGTTGCATTTAATGGAACGATTGAAAAAATTGAAAATAGTAGAAACAACACACCATTTTACAGACTTAAAATTAGTGACAGTAATTATTTATGGACAGTCTTAATGTTTAAAAATGAAACAAATAAAATTGGTGACAAAGTTAGAGTGGTAGGGTATTTAAGACCAGCCGAACCAAATGAAACTGAGAAACAATATTTAGACGGAAAATTTATGGTCATTGCGTTTGGACTTATTGACTTTGAGAACTCAAACTTTCTGTTTTTAAGCGGTGCAGCACAACAAAAAAAAGAATGGATAGAAGGAAAAATACCAACTGCGAAATAAAAACTGCCACTAAACAGCCGTTTAAATTAATAATTTTAGGTAAATTATTTAAAGAAAAAATAAACAAAATAGAATGAGAACACTCGTTATAGGCGACATTCACGGTGGTTTGCGTGCTTTGCACCAAATTATGGAAAGAGCCAAAGTTACCCCAAAAGACACTCTTATTTTTCTAGGCGATTATGTGGATGGTTGGAGCCAATCGCCCCAAGTTCTTGATTATTTGATCGAATTGAAAACGACGCATAATTGCATTTTCATCCTTGGCAACCACGATAAATTATTGCTGGAATGGCTCGATGAAAATAAAGATAATCCTTTGTGGTACAAACACGGCGGCGAATCAACTGTTTTGGCGTATGACAAAACCAGTGGCGAAACCATCAAAAAACACATTAAATTCTTAAAATCCTTACAGAACTATCATCTTGACGAACAAAAACGTTTGTTTATTCACGCTGGTTTTACCAATATGAATGGCGTGATTTATGAATATTTTCCAGAACTTTTTTATTGGGATAGAACCTTGTGGGAAACGGCATTAGCATTGGACAAAAAAATGAAACCAGATGATTTGCACTATCCAAAACGATTGACATTGTACAAGGAAATCTACATTGGTCACACACCAGTTTCCAGAATTAACAAAACCACTCCTGTAAATAAAGTCAACGTTTGGAATGTTGATACAGGAGCTGCCTTCAAAGGACCGCTAACGATTATGGATATTGACACGAAAGAATTCTGGCAGAGTGAACCGTTGCCCAGTTTGTATCCAAGTGAAAAGGGGAGAAATTAAAAAAACGCTATATTTGCAAAAAAAAAAATAAACAATGAAAAAATTTTTTACAATCGTATTATTAGGAGCATTTTGTATGATAAACGCTCAAGCATTTAAAGGAAAAGGAGATACTAAACTCGACATCGGTATGAATATTCAAAATGGTGGAACAGGAATTTTGGTTTCTTCCGATTTTGGATTAGGAGAAAACATTTCTATTGGAATTTTAGCCTCTTATTTACTTGGTGGCAGTCAAATTCAAAATGTTTCTGGTGACTATCGTTTTGATGCCAAAGCAAGATTTAATGCCAACTTAGGAAATGTATTAAATATTTCACCAAAATTTGACGTGTATCCAGGATTGAATTTAGGTTTGAAAAATTTTGGTGGTCATCTTGGCGCAAGATATTTCTTTTCGGATGGATTTGGCGTTTTTTCTGAATTTTCAGTTCCATTTGCAAAATATGATTCAGAAGCTGTTTCAAAATACAACAACGGAGCTACTTTTAATATTGGGGCATCATTCAATTTAGATTAATAGCCTAAATAATAAATGTCTATTTTGTCTGAAGAATAACCAAAAAAACGGTTAATTCTTTTTTTATATAGAAAAAATTATAAAATTTGCACCTTTGAAATAATTCAAGAAAAATAATGAAATTAACAATGTTCAATATGTGTATAATGATGTCGGGAAAATCGGCTGAGTAGTCTATTGCATAATTTTAAAATCATTAAAATATACAGTAACCCTCTGCTATAAACAGGGGGTTTTTATTTTTAAATCCATTTATGAAAAAACCAATTATGAAAAAAATTTTACAATTAAGCCTTAGTGCCCTTTTACTTTTTTCGGCAAGCCAATCTTATTCGCAAGATAAAAATGAAACTGCTCAAAAAAAAGACAGCCTAGAAACCACAATAAACAATCTTGATGAAATTGTTGTTGTAGGAAGTAGAACTCCCAACAAAAGTAAACTTGAAACAGCCGTTCCTATTGATGTGGTGAGTTTAGCAAAAATCAAAAACGTTACGCCACAAACTAGTATCAACGATATTTTGACTTATATGATTCCGGCTTTTAATTCGAACCGACAATCAGCTTCAGATGGAACCGAACATATTGATCCTGCATCTTTGAGAGGTCTAGGTCCAGACCAAACTTTGGTTTTAATTAATGGTAAAAGAAGACACACAACTTCATTGGTAAACTATCAAAATACCGTTGGAAATGGATCGGTTGGAACTGATTTAAGTGCCATTCCAGCTTCGGCAATCAAAAGAATTGAGGTTTTACGTGATGGAGCTGCGGCTCAATATGGTTCGGATGCCATCGCGGGAGTTATCAATTTAGTTTTGAAAGAAAACACAGGATTAGAAGTGAATGGCACTTATGGCCAAACTTCTCGCAACGATGGTCAAACTTCCAATTTAAATATAAATTATGGTCATAAATTGGGCGACAAAGGCGGTTTTATCAATTTAACAGCTGAGTTTAGCAATCGCGAAAAAACTAATCGTTCTCAAAATCACAACCTAATTATTTTTGATCAATCAGCATACAATAATTATTTCGCATATGATTTTAGCGATCCAAATGCTCGCCAAATAGATGATGATTTGCTTGCTTCGAAAGGTTTAAATCGTGATGATTTTAATTTTCAGGTGGGCGATGCCAAGATTCAAAACATTCAAGGATTTTTAAATACTGTAGTCCCTTTAGACGACAATATTGAATTTTATGCAGCTGGTGGAGTTAGCCAACGAAACGGAACTGGATTTGGATTTAGACGTTTGCCAAGTGAAACTTACAGTGTTGTTCCAGAATTATTCCCAAATGGTTTTCAACCAGAATTAAAGTCAAATATTTTGGATGTATCCTTAATTTCTGGTCTTAGATTTAAATTTTCCGATTGGAAATTAGATGTAAGCAATACTTTTGGTGCAAATAATTTCCAATACAATGTTGACAATACCAATAATTTTTCTTTAGGAGCTGCTAGCCCAACCAAATTTGACGCTGGAAGCCACTCTTTTTCACAAAACACAGTAAATGCTGATGCTACTCGAGCTTACAAATCTGTTTTCAAAGGGCTAAACTTAGCTTTAGGAGCAGAATTTAGATATGAAAATTATCAAATTCTTGCTGGCGAAACTGCTTCTTATATTAATGGTGGAGCACAATCTTTTCCTGGTTTTTCTTACCTGAATGTTGTAAATAAAACCAGAAATAGCACTGGTATATATGCCGATGCGGAATTAAATTTTACTGATAAATTTTTAGTTGATGCCGCAGTGCGTTTCGAAAACTACACTGATTTTGGCAACACCACAAACGGAAAACTTTCGGCCAGATATAAAATTACTGATCAATTTTTTGTTCGCGGTTCGGCCAGCACAGGATTTAGAGCCCCTTCATTGCAACAACAATATTTCAACAATATTGCCACTGATGTTGTGGATGGAAAATTATTAAATTCTGGTATTTTTAGAAACGATAGCGATGTTGCCAAACAACTTGGAATTCCAAAATTAAAAGAGGAAACTTCTACAAATTACAGCTTTGGAATTGTGTTTTCTCCATCAAAAAAATTACATTTTACAGTTGATGCGTACCAAATTAAAATCGACAATAGAATTATCCTTACTGGAAATTTAGGGAACGATGCTTATGGTGATCCTGTTCCAGCACTTCAAGCTTTATTTGAAACTTATGGCGCAGAAACCGGTCGTTTCTTCACTAATGCCATCAATACCAACACCAAAGGAATCGATTTTGTAGCTGACTATGACTTGAATTTAGGAGCTGGAAATCTAAATGTTTCGTTGTTGTACAACTACAATAAAAATAAAGTTGGCTCTACATTGAATAATATTCCTACTGCATTTATTGGTCAAGAAGATGTTTATTTTGGCCCACAAGAAAGAAGTTTGATAGAAACAAATACACCATTGCATAAAGGAACTTTAGCCTTAAACTACGGTATCAATAAATTCAACTTTTTATTAAGAAACACTTATTTTGGAGAAGTTACTCGAAATGGTTTCCCTTTTGGAATCGAACAAAAACACAACGGAAAAGTAGTTACTGACTTATCTGTGGCTTATAAAGCAACGTCTAAAATTCAATTTATTGTTGGAGCGAATAATTTATTTGATGTTTTTCCAGACAAACAAGTTTATGAAAACAGTTATTTTGGAGTGTTCAAATATGCACCAGTTCAAATGGGAACAACAGGTGCTTACTATTTTGGACGAATTAGTTACAGCTTATAATTCTTTGTTTTAAAGTTATTTTTATTACTTTGCCAAGACGAAAACCTTGGCAAAGTTTTTTTATTTAATATACACTTTCACCTTTGAAAAAAATTACTTGGCTTACTGCCACAGCATTAGTGGTCTCGAATATGATTGGCACTGGAATTTTTACTTCTTTGGGGTATCAGGTGGCTTATTTGACCAACACCTATTCCATAATTTTACTTTGGGTTATAGGTGGCATTTTAGCACTATTCGGTGCTTTTTGCTATTCAGAATTGGGAAATTATTACAAAGAATCGGGTGGCGATTATATCTATTTATCGCGGGGTTTTCATCCTTTTTTTGGATATTTAAGCAGTTGGATTTCACTGATTGTGGGGTTTTCTGCTCCAGTTGCATTGGCAGCATTGGCGATGAGCAAGTATTTACAAATTTTTGGATTAGAATTAGGAAAAGAATTTGCCATAGGAATCATTATTTTAACGGCTCTAACACAATCCTTTAGTTTAAGAATGAGTAGTGATTTTCAAAACGGCTTTACTATGCTAAAAGTATTATTCGTTTTAGGGATAATCGGACTCGGATTGTATTTTGCTCCGCAAGTCCAAAACGGCTTAAATTTCAATAATGGTTGGATAAAAGAAGTTCAAATGCCAGAATTTGCTAGTTCATTAGTTTTTGTATCTTTTGCATATACAGGTTGGAATTCTGCCTCTTATATTGTTGGAGAAATAAAAAATCCAACCAAAAATCTTCCAAAATCACTCATTATTGGAACTCTATTTGTGACCTTGGTTTATGTTTTAATCAATTATGTTTTTCTAAAACACGCTCCTATTTCATCATTAGTCAATCAAGAAGACGTGGCTTCAATTGCGGCTAATGGGTTTTTGGGATTGAATGGGGCAAAATGGGTTAGCTTTTTTATTGCAGCACAATTAATTGCTACGATTAGCGGCTATTTATGGATTGGTTCCAGAGTAAGTTTTGCAACGGCAAAAGAAAATAAACTTTGGAGTTTTATGAATAAATCAAAAAACGGAATTCCTTATTTAGCCTTGTGGGTTCATGCTTTAATCGCAATTATAATCATTTTGACTGGTGAGTTTGAAGAAATTTTTATCTACGCTTCGTTCTTGCTACAAATACTAGCAACACTAGCGGTTGCAACAGTTTTTACTATTCCTTCCAACAAAAGATACATTTTCAAAGGAAAATATTTCTGGATTTTTCCAGTCGTCTTTTTGGCTTTTGGGGTTTACATTTGCTACTTTACATTTATAGCTCACCAAAAAGAAAGTTTAATAGGATTGTCAACTATTTTAATAGGTTTGATTCTATACTTTTTTGATACAAAATACAAAATCAAACCTTAAAATAGTAATTTCAATTTGTTTGGATTTAAAAATTCTAAACTACAAATCAAATTTTATTCCTTGTGCCAAAGGCAATTGGGTTCCATAATTAATGGTATTCGTTTGTCGTCTCATATAAGCTTTCCAAGCATCGGAACCGGATTCGCGTCCTCCACCAGTTTCTTTTTCTCCTCCAAAAGCACCTCCAATTTCTGCTCCTGAAGTTCCAATGTTTACATTGGCAATTCCACAATCCGAACCCGATTGCGAAAGGAATAATTCCATTTCTCGCATATTATTTGTGAATATTGAAGAGGAAAGTCCTTGAGGAACTCCGTTTTGCATTGCAATAGCTTCTTCGATTTTGCTATATTTCATTACGTATAAAATAGGAGCAAAAGTTTCAGTTTGAACGATTTCAAAATGATTTTCGGCTTCGATAATGCACGGTTTTACATAACATCCGCTTTCGTATCCATTTCCTTCGACAACTCCACCTTCAACAATTATAATTGCGCCTTCTTGTTTGGCTTTTCCAATGGCAGCTAAATATTCCTGAACAGCTCCTTTGTCGATAAGCGGACCAACGTGGTTGTTTTCGTCTAATGGATTTCCGATTTGCAATTGACCATAGGCATTTTTCAAAACACTAATAGTTTTGTCGTACACACTTTCGTGAATGATTAAACGGCGTGTCGAAGTACAGCGTTGTCCAGCGGTTCCAACGGCTCCAAAAACAGCTCCAACCAAAACCATACTGATATCAGCGTGTTCTGAAACGATTATCGCATTGTTTCCTCCTAATTCGAGAATGGTTTTTC
>NZ_JAQTPQ010000232.1 GCF_028712645.1 Flavobacterium sp.
GTTCTTAAAAGTTCGAATATTGATATGGAACAGTTGAAACCTTTGCAGGAATTGTTGAAGAAATAGAAGGTTTGGTTTTAATGAATAAGCGTTTCGATGATTTGTCGAGACGCTTTTTTTGTTGAAAAGAATTGTGATTTTTTACTATTTGATGAAAATTATGGGAAATCTCAATTGTAGGAATTTTAAATAGATTATATTTGAGGATATTAATTTAATATCTTGAAAAATGAAATTAGAAAAAATACTTGATAAGCTTGGTTCTCTTGAGAAAAATTCATTCATCAAAATAATTGATTAGCATCATTTCTAAAAATCCGAAAAATTTCAAAGAGATTGATTTAATTCTAAATTCTACTGATAAAGTTCTAAAAACAGTTGATAGTCAAAATGTAACTAAAATATTCGAATTGATTAAAACAGAATTTTTAGGTTATATTAAAACAGAATTTGAAGACACTTCATCGCAATTAGATATTTTAATTGACATCATCATTCGAGATGGAAATTGTATAATGAAACAAGACTGGCTTTCAAGATTATATGAAATTGAATTAAAAAATTTAAAAAGTAAAATTAAAACCCTTAATTCTGATTTAGAAAATGAAAAATCTGAAATGACTTTTGAGAGAAAGAGAGATTATAAAATTTATAAACTTTAAAGATATTAAATTAAATGCTTATCTTAATAAACTATAATATATTTGTAGAATTAATTCTATATCAATGTCGTTAAAGTTCTATATTCTTTTGTGTTCAAGATAATTAATTTTGGTCAACTATTTGTTCGTATATATGAAATAGTTGTTATATAGTTAAATGAATTTGCCGTTTAAAAAGGTTCTATTAATAATTTTTTAGTTTCACTTTAAATTCCATTCCACTTTTATTAAAAGATATTCTCCAAATCATTTTAAAGTTTTTTTTTGAGTTATCATTTGACAAAATATTAAATAAGGGGATGTGTATTTTTTTATAAATTATAAGTATTGTTACTGAGTTTTTTATTAATTTAGAGATGTGTTAATGTTGTTAAGTGTCAAGTGTCAAGTGTAAATATAGTTTGTTCGTTCGTTCATTTAATTAATTAAAATTTCTGAATGATAAGTATTTACATTCAAAATCAAAAATATAAGAACGTTCAATGGTCATGTCAAAACATTAAAAAATAACATTCACAAGTTTTTATTTTTATTTAGGCTTTTGGTTTTTAATAAATTAAATTAATAAATTTTGATTAAAAAATATTTTACAGAAAAGACTTTTATTTTGAAAAAATTAAAATTTGAGTACAGAAAAGTGATTCACTTTACTTTATTGTTATGTATTATTTTATTGCAAGTTATGGTTGTCGTGATTTGGTATAATGAAAGCAGACTTTCAAAAGCATTTGATACCATGTCAACTTCCAATAAAATTTTAAAATATTCGAACCTTGTGAATAATTCCTTGGTTCACTCGCAAGAAAATTTTAATGAATATATCAATTATAAAGATGAAGTTTCGTTAAAAAAATATGCCGAAAACTTGAATGAAATCGGCAATTTGATGGATAGTTTGCGTTTTGTTTCTGGAGATAATAAAGCTTTTGAAAAAGTATTGGTCAATAAAAATAAAATCCAGACTGATATATTGGTTTTGAAGGCTTCGATAGACTCTATCATAAACAAGCAAATTGGATCAAATCCCGTTGATGTTTCAAAACTTTTTAAATTCAACAAGTTTAGATTCCAAAAAATATTAGACAGTATTAAGACGGATACTTCCATAAAGGTTGACAGTGTTTCCCGAAATGGATTGTTTTCGAGATTAAGCGATGCTTTAACGGGAAAATACCAGATTCAAAAAGAGCAGTTGAATACTGTTGTCACCATGCAATACAAAGATAAAATTACATCTGGTACTATTGAAGAGCAAATTGCAAATGTTTTTTTGATGAGTAACAGTTATTACGAAAATGAATTCAATAACTTGAAAAAATTGTTTCTTGATTTGAGAAATAAAGATTTGAAGTTAATTGCCATTAATAATCAATTATTAAATCTAAGTCAAAATGTAGTGGAATCTACTAATTTACTTCAAACGGATGGTCAGAATAATTTAAGAAATCAATATAAATCAAATAATACAGTTAGAAATTACACCATAATAACACTAATTGTATTAATGTTTATTATATCAATCATACTTCTAAATTTTACACGTATAGCATTTGAGTATGAAAAAAGACTTACTGTCGCTCAAAATCAAATTCGTCAAAGTTTGGCCTTTAAAAACAGGATTATTGGCATGATAAGTCATGAAATACGCTCACCATTGAATATTATATCCATTTACAGCAAAAGAGTAATTGCCAGTGTTCAAGACATGGAGATTAAAGAAACTTTTAAATCTATTCAATTTACGACCGAATCCCTGATTCTTTTGGCTAATCAAATATTGGTGTATTCTAAAGATACAAGCCATAAACCTAAATTAAAAAATAAAAGCATAAATTTAAGAAATGAAATTGACCAAATTATTTACTCACTAACCCCCTTGTTGGAGAGTAAGGGTAATAAAATGGTTGTAGATTCTAATATTGAATCTAATTGCGAAGTATATTCAGATGCTACAAAAATTCATCAACTTTTCTACAACATAATTGGTAACGCCAATAAGTTTACTGAAAACGGAATAATATCGATTACCGTCAATATTGAAGTTATTTCTGAATACGAAATGAATTTAAAAGTTGAAATTGAAGATAATGGAATTGGTATCGCCGAAAACGATTTGAAAAATTTATTTGAATCTTATTATCAAGGAACAGTTTCCGGAAAAGTGAATGATTTGGGTGTAGGTTTGGGATTAAATCTCTGCAAAGAAATTGTCGAATTATTTGAAGGTGAAATTAATGTCCAGAGTGAAGAAGGTAATGGTACGAAGGTTCTATTTAATTTGATATTAAGTCAAAATTAAATATTTTAAGAATAAAGGATATTGTAGGTTTTTAGTAAATATTGAACATACTATATATAGATAAGTTAGGGAATACGGTTACTTATAAATTAATTTTTTTTTAAATGAAATCATCAAATAATTATAGTTTTTTAATTGCCGACGATCATAGTGTCGTGCGACAAGGGGTTTCATTATTAATTAAAGACTTATTTTTAAGTGCTAAAATTCATCAGGTAGCCACTTTTAAAGATATACTTAAGGTTCTAAAAGAGAGCAACATTGATTTACTGGTTTTAGACATCAATTTTCCAGATGGCAATAGTTTAAATATTATTTCAGAAATTAAAAGTATTCAGTCAGATATAAAAATTTTAATATTTTCTGCATACGAAGAAGATATATATGCCATGCGTTATTTGAATGCAGGTGCTTCCGGATACTTAAATAAAGGCAGTTCTGAATTAGAGATGAAGCAAGCTTTAAATAGTATGATGATTTCTGGAAAATATATAACTCAAAAAATTAAAGACAGAATTTTAGATTCCTATATATCAAGAGCACCTATTAATCCATTAGAGAAGTTGTCTAATAGAGAAGTTGAAGTTGCCAGATTATTAATCAAAGGATTTGGTAACCTAGAAATTTCTGATTTCTTGCAAATTAAAAAAACCACGGTTAGTACTTTTAAAAATAGGATTTTTGAAAAACTGGAAATTGATAATTTAGCCGCTTTAATTGAACTTTTTCATTTGTATTCTGATGATGATAATAAATAGTATTTTTTAGCTAATGCAAAATAATCCTCTAATTGTTCATTGTTTTATGATTTCAAACCAAGTATATTTTAAATAGATAATTGTTTCTTGCAGATTTGGTTATCCTATCTGGCAGGGTATTGATTTCGTGTTCTTTTTATATATAGGTTTGAACACTTAGGCTCTAATTCCTGAAGTTTTGCTTCGATTTCTTTTTTTTGCCACAGCTTTACTGCTTCTATCCGCTAAGGGTAGGGGCACGGATATTATGTTTGTGTAAATATGGGGTTAATTTTATCAATACCTATTGGTTTCTGCTCCGATGTTGTTTATTCAGATGGGATAATCTATAATCCTGAATTCTTTTTTGTTGTTTTAAAGTGTTTTTTATCACTAGACCTCCTTCTTTAATCAATCTTTTTTTGTAGAAATAATTCTACATGATGTTGTCCTGTGTACTACGAAAAATTGATTTGGTCAAGATTATATTTGTACTATTATGAGTGATGGATTTGGCAGCTGGATTACCTACAAATTTTAATTAGCAAAAAAAAACTTATTTCTCTTTGAGATAACTACCACTTCTTGTTTCTCATATATTCCTGAAGATTACGGGTGTCTATTACTTTCAAAAATAATTAAAAGTATGAAAGCTATAAAAAAAGTATGATAAAAACGATTAAAGATTATGTTTTAATAATCCGGTGGCTGTCCTCTTTTATTTTAGACAATTATTTGGGGATAATTATAATGGGTATAATACAAAATAAATAATGTATCAAAAAGTAGTTTTAGGTTGTTTTGCTCTTTTAGTAGGGATAATTTGTATTGATTTAATATCTGATTTATTTTTAATGGATTTCAAGTATTATCTGCTATCTCTATTTATATTGGCATTAGGGATTGTAGTTTATCCGTTGGATTTTAAATTTAGAGAGATAATCGATGTTATTTTTCTTGTAATTTTATTGACAGCTCTTGTCAATTTTATGAATTTGATTTTTTTTTAAAACTTTTCGTTTGAAATATATTGCATCAATATTGCCGTGGGAATTTTTGGAATTTTATTGTCACTGCTAAAAATAAAGATTAAGTTTTAATCTTGGCATAACAAGTTTATTTTAAGCGGATAATCATTTCATTTAAGCACAGATTTAAAAAAAAAGAAATTATGATATGCAAGCATTTAATAAATAACGTACAAATGATTAATGTAAAATGGAAAAATTTGTAATTAGCAAAGAAAAAACCGGTGAGTTTAAATTTGATTTTATAGATAATAAAGGAAACATAATTTTTAGCAGTGGTAGCTACACCAGAAAAACAATGTGTATCAAGGGTATTGAATCCGTAAAACGGAACTCACAGGACAGTTCAAAATTTAATCGTAAGAGCACCTTAAATAGTGAATCTTATTTTAATTTAAAATCGTTCAATGGAAAATTTCTCGGGACAAGTCAAATGTATCAAGAGAAAGCTTTGCGAGAGAATGCTATTGAAATTATAAAAAGTAAGGTACCGACCGCATCTATTGAAGATCAATCGAAGAAATGAATCCATAAATGTTTTAAGGGAGGCATTGATTATTATACATATAAAATTAGTTGTTAAATAAGCCGATGGTTTATAAAAAAGAATAATATGAAATTTACAATTAGTCCTAAACAAAAGCGGTAGTTCAAGTGGCTACTGAAGAAACTTTTTAGATAAATAGTATATTTGTTTACCATATTTTTTTAATCATTGGTCTCTAAATAGGCATCTTGTCGAAAAGTAAAAATTACTTCAAAGAGGGTAGTTATTCGTTTTCTGTTGATTTTTATATATAGAACCTTTCATCATTTTTTTTATCACTAACTATTTAATTTATTTATCATGAAAAAATTAGGAGCAGAATTTTT
>NZ_JAQTPQ010000233.1 GCF_028712645.1 Flavobacterium sp.
GCAAACGATGAGTAACTCCCGCCATTTTAGCCGCCATCATACCCAGTGTACCCGCTTTGGGAGTATGGGTATGAACGATAAATGGTTTTTTTTTTTTTAAATAGGCGTAGAGATTCCACAATGCTTTTAAGTCTTGCCAAGGTGTAATTTTCCGTGTCATTTCAACGTGAAATACGGGAACTTCCTGCAGTTGTCCCACTCGCTCTAAATTGGGTTTATCAGATGAAATGGCCGTCACTTCATAATGCGATTTCATGAAAAGCATTTGGTTTTCCAAAAGTTTTTCCAACGAAATTGGGACGGTGGTGATGCGGATTATTTTTTTTTTATTCATTACACCAATTTTCCTTTTCTCTATCATTAGCTGTAACTATTAAAGTAAATTTCTCTAACCTTTCAAAATAAGAACTAATGTTAAAATAATGCATTCCAACTATATACGCATTTTTTCTAATATGCAATAAATGGCATTCATTATATATTACTTCATTAATTTTTGCAGCTATAGCTTCTGGGGAAAATATACTAGCAATTAGTGCATTTTCTCCATCATTAAAATATAATGGAATTTCTCCAAATTTTGTGGTAATGATAGTATTTTTAGAAGCACAATATTCGCAAATTTTATTTGGGAACCTTGAAGTGTCTTGAATCGTATCTCTGAGAGGAATTAATAATGCCCTAGCACTTTTATATATCCCAATTAATTTTTTATATGGCAAATTTGAAATTATTACTATAGAAGAAAACTCAGAAATTATTTTTTTTACTTTCGAAATATTTTTAGGATTTCCATTTAGAATTAGATATAATTGCACTCCATTCTTAATGCTGTCAGATAATTTGTAGGACTCAACAATTTGTTCAATAACTTCAAAATATTCTACCGATCCACAAAACAAAAGATAGTCACTAGTTATTCTTTCTTTTTCAATTGAATCAAAAAAATTAAAGTCGCAAACAGGTGGTACTTTTATTATTGGCACTTCGCAATGAAGCGACTTTAGATGATTAATAATAAAATTACTTATTGCGATGATACCATCAAATAATTTATACCCATAATAATCAAATAAATAACTATTAACTTTATGATAAATACCTACTCTTTTTACACTTGTTCTAAATTCTACATATTGGTATATTGTCTTAGCATTTATTATTTTAGCTAAAGAATAATAAATCAAACATTCAAAAAAGTGACCAGAATAAATTTGAATTAAATCAATCTTATTAATTCTATTTAATTTTATAATTTTATAAAATTCAATTGGATAGGATATTATTTTTATAAAAAAATTTATAATATTGTTTTTTGGTTTATCTATATCTAGAACTTCAAAAAATTTAATATTTTCGCTAAAAGTTTGATCCAATTTTATATCCACTTTAGCTTTAACTGGATTTCTATTTATAACTATCACTTTATATCCAATTCCAGCATAGGCTTGAGCAAAAGCCATTAACCTATTATCGGCTGCTCTTCTTAAATATGGAACCCCCGAAAGTCCAACAAATGCTATATTCATTTCTTAATTTCTTTTACAACTCTGCATGGATTCCCGGAAGCAATAACATTGGCAGGAATATTACTTGTTACAACACTGTTAGCTCCAATAATCGTATTTTCACCAATTTCAACTCCTTTTAAAACAACTACTCCATAACCTAACCAAACATTATTTTTTATAATAATAGGCTTTGAAGGACCAACCCTTGGGTCATTAAAATGCCAGTCTCCATCGGTTATTAGTGTGTTTGCACCACACTGAACATCATCCCCAATTTCTATATAATTGAATGATCCGATTACAGTAGCGCTGAAACCACAATTATTTCCAATTATTATTTTCGAATTTTTATGATGCGTAGAAAATATACAAGCGTGGTTGATACCAATAATGTTAGATTTATTGGATGAATTAAATCTACAATTATTTCCAATCGTTATAGATTTCACGCCTGATTTATTGATAATTCTCAATATACCGTCAAAAAGGATTCCTTTACCATACGTAACACCACTTAATCGTAATATAAGATACATTAAAGGCGTTGATATAAAGATTCTAAAAAATCTATACAAACGAATTAAGTAATAATAAAAATTTATCATATAATATATTTAACACTATTTATTTTTTGTAATCTAAAAGCTTTTTTTATGTTATTCAGTAATCCAATTATTCGTATGTAATATCTACTTAATGAAAACCCCTGGTACGGAGCAAACCTATTAATTAGTCAATTTTCGCTATCAACTGACATAAATACAGTTGTTAAACTCACCGAAACTTCTTCTAAATCAGATATTTTTTTCTGCCGACATCTCATTTGATTTTTTCAATTCATTAAATTTTAAAGTTTTAAAACCCTTAAATAATTTTTTATTATAATTGACATAAAAATTGTTTATTTTTAGATTTTAAAATACTAAATATCAATGTTTTGAGAAATAAATAATCAATTTTTTTTGCTTTTAATAATTAAACCCTGCGGGTTAAATCAATATTTATCAATAAATATAATAATTCTGAGGTAACTTCATATCTTGCCAGAAAAACTTATATTCATCCAAAGTAATGGCAAATAAAGTAGCACTAATTAAAAAAATGATTGTTATGATATATAAAAATTCTCTTCGTTTAGGTTGGTTCATACTTGCCGCATCAAGCAAATAGGGGATCCAAATCATAATAACAATTGTAAAATATTGCGCTATTCGGCCGGCACTGGGATTTACCCACTGCAATGGAAAGAAAAACAAGGCTAATGCAAAAGTGTTATACATCCTATAGGTTGTAGGAACAATTGACATCATTTTAGTAAAAAGCCCCAAAGCCCAGATAGCCAGCAAAACATGAAAAGCGGTTAATACATAAGATCCTCCTTTTTCATATTGTTCTGAATAAACTCCAAAACGATCTTGTGCATCAATAAATCTTACAAAGAAAACGGCCAATTGGTTTTTAAAAACCATCGCGAACGGGAACCCAAATAATGCCAATCGAAAAATTAATTTTGGTCGTTTTAATTCTGCGACGAAGTATAATGGAAAAAAGATTAAAGCAGACAAATGAAATAGTCCGGCAAATAAAACAAGTATTGTAAAAACCAACAGCTTTCGCTCTTTTATATATTGATAACTCCACAAAAGCAAAGCGGTTGAAATCGTTTGCCTTATACCGGTAATTGAAAAGAAACCATAAAAATTACCCATATATATAATAAAAGCAAGCAATGCATGTCTTATTTTAGTAGTATTTTTATAAATAAAATACCCCAAAGCCGGCATAAAAATGAGGGCAACAAAAATCAAATACCATTGATAATTGCTAGAAAACAGCTGAAAAAATTTCTGAAACAATGTGTAAAACGGATCTTTTCCTTCAAAATTGAGGATATCAGCCACTAAATCTTGCCACGATTCTCCTTTGGCCGATTCAAATCTTAAAAAATATTGATAGGTATCTGCTCCGACTGCCCAATTTCTTAATCCGGATTGTAGAATCAACAGAAATATGCAAACTTTTATAAATTGAAGTCTTCGTTTTTCATAACTTATATTTAAATCCTTGCTGGCAAAGAAAAATGCCAACAGCATAAAAATTAAAATTAAAATCAGTCTGATCATAGATTATTTATTAACCAATATAAATGGTTTGCGTAGTAATTAAGTTATTCTATTTCTTTAAACAATTTCTTTAATGCAGTATCCTTTTCTTTTCCTTTCAAATGTCCCAAATGCAAAGAACGTGATTTAATTCGGGACAAATAATCATCTGTAGTTTTTTATAAATCGAGCCGGAACTCCGCCCACTAATGTATTATCTGCCACATCTTCTGTTACTAGTGAACCCGCAGCAATAATATAATGATTCCCAATATTGACTCCTGGCATAATAATACTTCTCACACCAATGTAAACATAGTTTCCAACTTTTATGGGGCTTGTGATTTCAAGATCCGGAATATCTTTCCGGAACAGCAATGTACCACCGTCATGTGTGAGAAAAAGAACTTCTCTTGTAATATGGACATGGCTTCCTAATGTGATACACCATGGCTCAGTACTAAACATACCAGTAGGATTTCCATATATGTGTACATCCTCTCCCATCTTTACCCCGATATGTTTTGCATATGCAACATGATCATAATAAGAATAAGTGTATGGTATATTTTCTTAACTATTTTTTGAATTCGCATATCTATAATTTAATTTTCAAAATTTTGCTGTAATCATCCCAATTACCGATATCCTGCCAACTGTTTTCGGCAATGGGAAATACGCCTACCTTGCCTTCATTTTCACGCACCAGCTCAATTAAATGCGTTATATGAAAAAATTCATCTTCAGGAATAAATTGCAACACCTTTGGTTCTAAAATATACATCCCGGTGTTAATCTGAAATACCAACTCCGGTTTTTCATCCAATTGGGACAATATTCCGTTTTCTTTGGTTTGTATTGTACCATATGGAATCTTGTATCTTTTTACAGCCGAAACTACCGTTATGTCATTTTCATTCTGTTTGTGATAATTGTAAATTTCTTCAAGATCCTGATCTATTAAAATATCACAATTGGAGACAAAAAAAGTTGAGTCTATTTTGTTTTTTATTAAAAACATCGAGCCGGCAGTTCCAAGTGGCTTATTCTCTTCGAAATAATGAATGATATAATCCGGATTTTGTAAAACATTAAAATAACTTTTAATGGTATCTGCTTTATAGTTCACCGATAGGTAAAATTCTTTACAGCCTACAGCAACAAAACGATCCATTATATCCTCAATAATGGTCTTTTCGTTAATGGGCAATAGCGGCTTTGGAAAAATATTGGTCAGTGGTTTTAGCCGAGTGCCTTGCCCGCCAGCCATAATTATAACCGGTACGTTTAAAGAGATATTTTTTCTTTTAAACTGCGATTCAAAAATATCTTCCCAGAACACCACGTTCATCAGGTTATGATATTCGTTTAAAATGGGCATACATTCCGTACGGAATTCAATCATTTTTTGTTTGATAAATTCCGCACTGTCGCTTTCTTGGCAAACTGTTATCTCCTTTCGTAATATTGTCTCAATAGAATTCTCGAGAGGGTATTTGTTGATTATAGCACGCTGTATGTCTCCAATACTTAGCACTCCATAAAATTTATCGTCTTTTATTACAATAAGCAATTTACGATTCAACGTATCCATCCGCTCGAGAGATTCCAAGACGGTGAAATTTACCGTTATAAAAAGCGGATCATTTAATTCAATTTGTTTCATCGCGTTTTTTACTGTTTAAAATGTCATTATAAATGCTAAGCAGATTATCATATATTCTTCCGGTATCATATTTTTCCGTAATCACCTTCAAGGCATTCTCGACAAGCCTATTAGTCCTTTCATGGTCGTCTAACACGAGTTCAATCTTAGCCACCAGTTCGGTAATATTTTGTTTCTCAACTAGTGTAATACATTCTAACGTCTCGTTTAATGATGGAATCCCGCCAACAGCATAGGATATTACCGGAATACCCATAAACATAGTCTCCCTGATAGATCCCGGTATTCCATCAAAGTATGTAGG
>NZ_JAQTPQ010000234.1 GCF_028712645.1 Flavobacterium sp.
ACCTGTTTTAGCCGATTTAAAACCAAGTGGAAAATTTATGATGGAAGATTTACACGCTGTTGGTGGTGTTCCATCGGTATTAAAATATTTATTGAAAGAAGGTTACATTCACGGAGAATGTTTAACAGTGACAGGAAAAACAATGGCTGAAAATTTAGCTAATGTTCCTGATTTGGATGAAGGACAAGAGGTTATTTTTGAAATTCAAAAAGCATTAAAATCGACAGGAAATATCCAAATTTTATACGGAAACCTTGCTTCAGAAGGTTGTGTAGCCAAAATAAGTGGTAAAGAAGGTGAATATTTTGAAGGAACTGCTGTTGTTTTTGAAAGCGAATTTACTGTAATTCCAGGACTAGAAAAAGGATTAGTAAAACCAGGAGATGTAGTCGTCATTAGGTATTGTGGTCCAAAAGGTGGGCCTGGAATGCCAGAAATGTTAAAGCCTACATCAGCCATTATGGGAGCCGGATTAGGAGACAAAGTCGCTTTAATTACTGATGGTCGTTTTTCAGGTGGATCACATGGTTTTGTGGTTGGTCACATTACACCAGAAGCTTACGATGGTGGAGGAATTGCACTAGTTGAAAACGGAGATATAATAGCAATTGATGCAGTTAAAAACACCATCGATTTAAAAATTTCTGATGAAGAATTTGCCAAAAGAAAAGCAGCTTGGGTTCAACCTGCTTTGAAAGCTACAAAAGGAGTTTTACTTAAATATGCCAGATCAGTTTCCAGCGCATCAACAGGATGTGTTACTGATAAATAAAAAATAAGAGTTGAAGCCAAAGAGTTTTCAACGATTTGAAAAGAAACATAAATAAATGGAAAATAATAAAATATCAGGTGCAGAAGCCGTTATTAGATGTTTACTTGAAGAAGGCGTAGACTTGGTTTACGGTTATCCAGGAGGAGCGATAATGCCAGTTTATGACGAATTATATAAATTTAAAGAACAATTGCACCACGTTTTGGTAAGACACGAACAAGGAGCAACACACGCTGCACAAGGTTATGCAAGAGCTACAGGAAAAGTAGGAGTTGCTATTGCAACTTCAGGTCCAGGAGCAACAAATTTGGTCACTGGAATTGCCGATGCGCAAATTGATTCTACTCCAATGGTTTGTATCACCGGTCAGGTTGTAAAACATTTATTAGGATCAGATGCTTTTCAGGAAACGGATATTATCGGAATTTCGACTCCAGTAACCAAATGGAATTATCAAATTACCGAAGCTCACGAAATTCCAGAAATTATTGCTAAAGCTTTTTATATTGCAAGATCAGGTCGTCCAGGACCAGTTTTGATTGATATTACTAAAAATGCTCAGTTTGATTTGCTAGATTTTAGCTATAAAAAATGCACCAGTATTAGAAGTTATAATCCAAAACCAGTTTTAAATCTTGAAAAAGTTGCTGCTGCTGCCGATTTAATTAATAATGCTAAAAAACCATTCATCGTTTTTGGACAAGGAATTATTCTTGGTCAAGCCGAAGCTGAATTAAAAGCATTGGTTGAAAAATCAGGAATTCCTGCCGCTTGGACTATTTTAGGTCTTTCAGCATTGCCAACAGATCACCCTTTGAATGTGGGAATGGTAGGAATGCACGGGAATTATGCCCCCAATTTGTTAACTAACGAATGTGATGTTTTGATTGCGTTAGGAATGCGTTTTGATGATCGTGTTACTGGAAATTTGGCCACTTATGCCAAACAAGCCAAAGTAATCCACTTCGAAATTGACCCTTCTGAGATTGATAAAAATGTAAAAACTGACTTAGCCGTTTTGGCAGATGTCAAGGAATCTTTGCAAGCATTACTTCCTCTTATCGGAAACAAAACACACGATTCTTGGCACAATGAATTCAAGAAAAAATATAAAATTGAATTTGATAGCGTTATAGACAAAGAGTTGACTCCAATCAATCACGGAATTTCTATGGGAGAAACTATGAAAATGATTAACAAACACTCGAAAGGAGATGCAATAATCGTTTCTGACGTAGGTCAACACCAAATGTTTGCTTGTCGTTATGCTAAATTTAATTCTACAAAAAGTAACATTACATCAGGAGGATTAGGAACAATGGGATTTGCATTACCAGCTGCTATTGGAGCAAAAATGGGAAGACCAGATCGAGAAGTTGTTGCCATCATTGGTGACGGTGGGTTTCAAATGACTATTCAAGAGTTGGGAACTATTTTTCAAACACAAGTACCAGTAAAAATTGTGCTTTTAAACAATGAGTTTTTAGGAATGGTACGTCAATGGCAAGAATTATTTTTTGATAAAAGATATGCCTCAACGATTATGACCAATCCAAACTTTGTAGCTATTGCTGAAGGGTATCACATAAAATCAAAAAAAATAACCAAAAGAGAAGAATTGGATGGAGCTGTTGCCGAAATGTTGGCATCAAAAGAATCCTATTTCCTTGAAGTTATGGTTGAAAAAGAAAACAATGTATTCCCAATGATTCCAACAGGAGCTTCGGTTTCTGATATGCGATTATCATAAAAATAGTTTAAAAGTTTAAGGTTTAAAGTTGTTTAAAATGTAAACTAGAATTTTATTAAACAACTTTAAACTTTAAACAATTTTAAACTTTAAAAAATAAAAAATGGAAAATAAAACATTCACCATTTCTGTTTATTCAGAAAACAACGTTGGCTTATTAAACAGAATTTCAGGAATATTCTTGAAACGCCACATTAATATATTGAGTCTCAATGTATCTGAATCCGAAATAGAACATATTTCTAGATTCATCATTGTAGTTGATACCACTGAAAAATGGGTTCAAAACATTGTAGGCCAAATCGAAAAACAAATTGAAGTTGTCAAAGCATTTTATCACGTTGACGAAGAAACCATCTTTCTTGAAAGCGCAATATTCAAAATCGAATCCAGCTTGCTATTCGACGAAAGACAAATTCAAAATATCATAAAAGAAAGTCACTCAGAAATCGTAACAGTTTCTAGAGACTTTTTTGTGATTTCAAAATCGGGAAAACGTTCTGAAATTGAAGAATTATACAACAAACTAAAGCCTTTCGGAATTATGCAGTTTGTACGTTCAGGAAGAATATCTGTTTCCAAACAAAAGATGGAAATTTCAACATTATTAGAAGAATTATAATAAGAATTAGACAAAGGGAAATATCCCAAAAATTATTAAATATTAAACAACAATTAGAAAATGGCAAATTATTTCAATTCATTACCACTTAGATTACAATTAGAACAATTAGGCGTTTGCGAATTTATGGATCAATCCGAATTTGCAGATGGAATAGAAGCACTTAAAGGTAAAAAAGTAGTTATCGTAGGTTGCGGAGCTCAAGGTTTAAACCAAGGTTTGAATATGAGAGATTCTGGTTTAGATATTTCTTATGCTTTGCGTGCTGAAGCAATTGCACAAAAAAGAGCTTCATTTATGAATGCTGCTGACAATGGTTTCAAAGTGGGAACTTATGAGGAATTAATCCCAACGGCTGATTTGGTTTGTAACCTTACACCAGATAAACAACATACTGCGGTTGTTACTGCAATTATGCCATTGATGAAAAAAGGTTCAACATTGGCTTATTCTCACGGTTTCAATATCGTTGAAGAAGGAATGCAAATTCGTAAAGATATCACTGTAATTATGTGTGCTCCAAAATGTCCAGGATCTGAAGTTCGTGAAGAATACAAAAGAGGTTTTGGTGTTCCAACTTTAATTGCGGTTCACCCAGAAAATGATCCAAACGGAGAAGGTTTTGCACAAGCAAAAGCGTATGCAGTTGCTACTGGTGGTCATAGAGCAGGAGTTTTAAACTCTTCTTTCGTTGCCGAAGTAAAATCAGATTTAATGGGAGAGCAAACTATCCTTTGTGGAATGTTGCAAACAGGTTCTATTTTGTGTTTTGATAAAATGGTCGAAAAAGGAATCGAACCAGCTTATGCTTCAAAGTTAATTCAATACGGTTGGGAAACTATTACTGAAGCTTTGAAACACGGTGGAATCACCAATATGATGGATCGTTTGAACAACCCTTCTAAAATTGAAGCTTTCGAACTTGCCGAAGAATTAAAAGATATTATGCGTCCTTTATTCCAAAAACATCAAGATGATATTATTTCTGGAGAATTCTCAAGAAATATGATGATTGATTGGGATAACAATGATGTTAATCTTTTGACTTGGAGAGCTGCGACTGCTGAAACAAATTTCGAAAAAACTGCTCCAACAGCTGCTCATATATCTGAACAAGAATATTTTGACAATGGAGTTTTGATGATTGCAATGGTAAAAGCAGGAGTTGAATTAGCTTTCGAAACAATGACTGAATCAGGAATTATCGAAGAATCAGCTTACTATGAATCATTGCATGAATTGCCTTTGATTGCAAATACAGTGGCTAGAAAAAAATTATACGAAATGAACAGAATCATTTCTGACACAGCGGAATACGGTTGTTATTTATTTGATCACGCTTGCAAACCATTATTGGCTGATTTTATGAAAACAGTTGATACTAATGTAATTGGAAAACCATTTTCAACTTCAAACGGTGTTGATAACACTGTTCTTATTGCTGTAAACAAAGAAATTCGTCAGCATCCAATAGAAGAAATAGGAGCGTGGTTGAGAGAATCAATGACAGCAATGAAAAAAATTGGATAATAAAAAAATTAGATATTCACACTATTTATGTGACAGAATTTAACCAGTATCTTTAGTTTCATAGTATTTTGAATTAGTTAAAAAATTATTAAAAGCTTAAAAAGATAGGGTTGGTTACTCCACTTAACTCGAAAAGGAGTTGGAAAGTTAAGTGAGAGTAACACTAATCAATTAAATAAAAATGCCAATCCTAAATCAGGATTGGCATTTTTATTTAACAAAATTTTAATGACCTTAAATGGTCTTGTATGGTTTAAATGAATTACCTCAAACTTGCGCCTAATTCTTCTTCAAAATTCTTTTGCAACTTGCTCATAATTTTGTCAATTTGAACATCAGTCAAGGTTTTAGTATTATCCTGAATCGTGAAACTAACAGCATAGGATTTTTTTCCTTCTGGAAGATTTTTACCTTGGTAAACATCAAATAAATTAATGTCTTTTAGTAGTGATTTTTCAGTTCGTCTAGCAATGTTGTAAATGGTATCGAAAGAAACACTATCATCCAATAATAAAGATAAATCTCTGCGAACTTCAGGATATTTAGGAATTTCGGTAAATTTAATTTTATTGGAAAGAAATTTCAAAATCAAAGCCCAATTGAAATCAGCAAACAATACTTCTTGCTTAATATCGAAATGCTTCAGAATTGATTTTTTTACAACACCATATTCAACTAATATATCATTTCCAAAACCTATAGCAATTCCTTCGGAAAAAACATCAGAAGTCATAGGTAAATTTTGTGTTTTTTGAATTCCTAATCGTCCAAGAACAGCATTTACATATCCTTTGAACAAAAAGAAATCAGAAGGTTTTTGAGCATTTGTCCAACTTTCTTGATTTCTGTTTCCGGTAACGAACATTGTTAAATGCTTGTTTTCTTCATATCCAGAAGGGAATTTATGG
>NZ_JAQTPQ010000021.1 GCF_028712645.1 Flavobacterium sp.
TTCAATATAATCAGGTCTTCTGTTTTGGTAGTTCAAATAATCAGCGTGTTCCCAAACATCCATTCCAAGGATTGGCCTTCCGCCACAACTTACGCCTGGCATCAAAGTATTGTCTTGATTTGGAGTTCCACAAACTTCTAATTTTCCGTCTTTCACACACAACCAAGCCCATCCTGAACCAAATTGAGTAGCCCCAGCTTTGGCGAAAGCAGCTTTAAACGTTTCAAAAGAACCAAAAGCACTATCAATTGCAGCTGCTAATTCCCCTTTTGGCAAACCACCACCGTTTGGAGACATAATCGTCCAAAACAAACTATGATTGAAATGTCCACCGCCGTTATTACGAACAGCCATATTTTTCATATCCAAATTCGTTAAAATAGCTTCAATGCTTTTACCTTCCAAATCCGTTCCTGCAATGGCGGCATTCACGTTGGTAATGTAAGCATTATGATGTTTCGTGTGATGGATTTCCATCGTGCGCGCATCAATATGAGGTTCTAACGCATCATACGCATAAGGTAATTGTGGTAATTCAAAAGCCATAATATAGTCGTTTAAATGATTTATAAATATTTTATTCAAAATTAAACAATTAACTTTGGAATTGGAAATTCTATTTCGTTATAGTTTTATTAAATAAATTGATAGTGTGGTTTTCAGGAGCTTTTTCCAGCTATTCGTTACAATCTTTTCTTTTTTTAAAGAAAAAAAAGAAAAGGATTTCCACTACTATCTGGGCTAGGGGATCCAGAATAAGAATAAATCTAGTTTTCCAAAACAAACCTATAAGGTTTTCAAAACCTTATAGGTTTAAATTATAAAAAAATCAAAATGCAAAGACCTTCATTCTCCATATACGACGCCTCGGCTGGTTCCGGAAAAACATACGCACTTGTCAAAGAATACCTGAAAATTATTCTCGTTGCGCCAAAAAATGATGCTTATCGCAACATTCTCGCCATTACGTTTACCAACAAAGCGGTGCACGAAATGAAATCCAGAATCGTGGGTAATTTATCTGAATTTGCCAAAGACGAACCAAGCAAAAAAACACAGGATTTAATGCAGGATTTGGCAAAAGAAACCGAACTTTCCATCATTCAAATCAAAACCAAATCGCAGCAAATCATCAAGCATATTATTCATAATTATGCGGCTTTTGATATTTCTACCATCGATAAATTTACCCATAAAGTTATTCGAGCTTTTGCTCACGATTTAGGTTTACCAATGACTTTCGAAGTAACTTTAGATGCTGAAAACTTGCTCATTGAAGCGGTCGATGCCATCATTGCCCAAGCCGGTGAAGATGAAACCTTGACCAAATTGCTCATCGATTTCACGATGGAAAAAACCGACGACGACAAATCCTGGGACATTTCCAGGGAAATTCTCGAAACGGGTCGTTTGGTTCTCAATGAAAACAACCGAAATGAAATTACCCATTTTCAAGAGAAAACCATTGCCGAATTTGTCGAAATAAAAAGCAAACTCGCCGAAGCCTGCAAGGTTCTGGAAAAAGCAAACACAGCTTTTGCCGAAAACGCTTTGTCGTTAATCGAAAAAAATGGAATTGATTTAAAATCCTTTTCAAGAGGAACGTTTCCCAATCACCTTCAAAGTATTGTGGATGGAAAATTCAATCCGAAAAATAAAATGTTTCGGGAATTTGAGGATATTTCCATCAATAAAACAGCCAAAGACAGCGCGATTATCGAAAGCATCATACCAGAATTATTGCAAATTCTCGATACCGTTTATAAAAACTTCGAAAAGCGAGATTTCTACAAAGCATTCCTAAAAAATATTACGCCATTGTCTTTGCTAAATACTGTCAGCAATGAATTGGCTAAAATTCAGGAAGAACAAAACGTGCTTTCCATTTCGGAATTCAACGCCATCATTCACCGTGAAATTCAAAACCAGCCAGCGCCTTTTATTTATGAAAGATTGGGCGAGCGATACCGTCATTTTTTTATTGACGAATTTCAGGATACTTCCGAAATGCAATGGCAAAACCTGATTCCGTTGATTGACAACGCCACCTCCAGCGAAATTGATGGCGAAAAAGGAACGCTGATGATTGTGGGCGACCCGAAACAATCCATTTACCGTTGGCGTGGCGGAAAAGCCGAGCAATTTATTGAATTAAGCAAAGTCCATAATCCGTTCAACAATCCCGAAAAAGTTTTAGAACATTTAGACAAAAACTACCGTTCTTATTCGCAAATAATCGAATTTAATAACGACTTTTTTCAGTTGTTGTCTAATGAATTTGAACACGAAGATTACAAAGATTTGTACCAGAATCACAGCCATCAAAAAAGCAACGATAAAACAGGTGGTTATGTAAATATTTCTTTCATTCCAAAAATAGAAGAAACCGAAGAGAACAGTGAAGCATTAGACAAAACCCAATTGTATTTATTGGCGACTTTAAACACCATTCAAAAAGTACAAAAGCAAGGTTTTGAACTCAAAGATATTGTTATTTTGACCCGAAAACGAAGTCACGGAATTGCAGTTGCCAATTATTTGACAGAACAAGGAATTCCACTTTTATCATCGGAAACGCTGATGATTCAAAACGCCACCGAAGTTCGATTCATTATTTATTTATTAAAATATTTAAAAAACAGCTCTGATTTAGAAGCCAAAGCACATTTTCTCCATTATGTCGCTGAACACATTCAGGATCAATTGCCAATTCACGATTTCATTGCTCAAGGAATGGATAAAAAACAAGAATCTGAATTTGAAAATTGGTTAAAGAATTTCGATATTTCACTTTCATTTCAAGACATTCGAAAAAAATCGCTGTATGAATCGGTGGAAACCATCATAAGTAAATTTATTCATTTTCAAAACGGTAATGCTTACGTACAATATTTTCTCGACATTGTTTTGGAACGAGATGTCCGCAATCAAGCAGGGATTTCGGATTTCTTGAATTACTGGGACAAAAATGCCGAGAAATTCAGCATTCCGTCTCCCGAAGGTAAAAATGCAGTTCGAATTATGACCATTCATAAGTCGAAAGGATTAGAATTTCCAGTCGTTATAATGCCTTTTGCAGATGAAGATTACAGTCGCAGTCCAAAAAATAAATTATGGATTGATGCTGAAGTAGATGATTTTGGTTTGCCTAAAGTTTTGGTTGACAATAGTAAAGCTGTTGAAGGCTTTGGTGAAGCCGCAAAATTGGTTTATGTTCAAAAATTCCAAGAAGAATTATTGGATAATATCAATGTATTGTATGTAGCTTTAACTCGTGCCGAAGAGCAGTTATTTGTGATTTCGGATATGAATTTAGATTCGAAAGGTGTTGCAAGAAAGAATAATATGTCCACTTTTTTTGTTAATTATTTGGATAACAAAGGTCAATTCGAAGAAGATAAATTCGAGTACGAATTTGGAAATCCAGCTAAATTATCTTCTGAAAGCGACAAAACGGAAGATGTACAATTGATTCAGTCGGTTGGTGAAGTGCTAAATCCCAAAAACATCAAAATTGCCCAACGAGAATCAGTAATGTGGGGAACGCATCAGCAGGAAGCTATAGAATACGGAAATGTAGTTCACGAGATTTTATCTTTTGTAAAAACTAAAAATGATGTTGATTTGGCAATCACAAAAGCTGTCGAAAGTGGGTTGATTACTTTTAATCAAAAAGAGGTTGTTTTTAAAACCATTCAAGAAATTGTCAATCATTTGGAATTGTCCAATTATTTTGAAGAAGGAAACGAAGTTTTGAATGAGCAAACGATTATTCAAAAGGAAAGTAAAACTATCAAACCAGACCGAATGGTTTTGACTAAAAATAAAGAAGTTTATTTGTTGGATTATAAAACAGGAACGCACAACGCTAAGTATCAATTGCAATTAGAAAATTATGAAAATGCGATTGAATTAATGGGTTATAAAGTGATAAAAAAATCGCTTGTATATATAGGAGAACAAATCAATGTGGTAAATTTGTAAAATAGTTGCTTAAAAAAACATCTAAAAATAATAATTCTTTAAAATTTTAATATGTACGGAAAAATTCAAAAGCATTTACAATCTGAACTTCAAACTATTGAAGACAACGGAATTTTCAAAAAAGAAAGAATTATCACTTCACCGCAGGGGGCAGAAATTACTGTAAATGGAGAAACCGTTTTGAATTTCTGTGCCAATAATTATCTCGGGCTTTCTTCACATCCCGAAGTAATTCAAGCTGCAAAAGATGCAATGGATACGCACGGTTTCGGAATGTCATCCGTTCGCTTTATTTGCGGAACACAGGATATTCATAAAACTTTGGAAAAAAAGATTGCTGATTTTTACGGAACCGAAGATACAATTCTTTATGCAGCTGCTTTTGATGCCAATGGTGGCATTTTCGAGCCTTTATTAAACGAACAAGACGCTATAATTTCGGATAGTTTAAATCACGCATCAATTATTGATGGTGTTCGGTTATGTAAAGCTTCACGTTATCGCTACGAAAACAGTGATATGGAAGATTTGGAACAACAATTAATAAAAGCTAATGAAGCCGGAGCTCGTTTTAAATTGATAGTTACTGATGGTGTGTTTTCTATGGATGGTGTTGTGGCTCCTTTAGATAAAATCTGTGATTTAGCCGATAAATACGATGCAATGGTAATGGTTGACGAGTGTCACGCCGCTGGATTTATAGGTGCAACCGGAAAAGGAACGCTTGAGGCAAAAGGTGTAATGGGACGAGTTGATATAATTACAGGAACATTAGGAAAAGCACTTGGTGGTGCTATGGGTGGTTACACTACTGCCAAAAAAGAAATCATCGAATTGTTGCGTCAACGATCAAGACCTTATTTGTTTTCGAATTCGCTTGCGCCTGCAATTGTAGGAGCTTCAATCAAAGTTTTTGAGTTGCTGGAAAGAGACACCACACTTCGAGATAAATTAGAATGGAATACCAATTATTTCAAAGCTGGAATGAAAAAAGCGGGTTTTGACATCATAGTTGGGGACTCTGCAATTGTTCCTGTTATGCTTTATGATGCAAAGCTAGCACAAACTATGGCTAATGACTTGTTAAAAAAAGGAATTTATGTTATAGGCTTCTTTTTTCCAGTAGTCCCAAAGGGCAAGGCAAGAATTAGGGTTCAATTGTCCGCAGCCCATTCAAAGATGCACTTAGACAGTGCAATTAAGGCTTTTGTCGAGACCGGAAAGGCTTTAAAAGTAATTTAGAATGAAAATTTTTATAGTTTTTTTTGATATTTTGTTTTGTAGTTAAAAAATTACACATTACTTTTGTAGCATTAAAATACTAATCTAATTAAACAAGTATGAAACATTTAAACAAATTTTTATTTGCTGCAATAATGGTAATGAGCATAAGTTCATATGCTCAAGACAGTAACAACCCATGGGCTCTATCATTTGGAGTAAATGCAGTTGATACTAAAACTGATGCTGGTGGAGGTCATAACTCGGTAGATGCAACTTTTTCTCAGCCATTTGATATTAAAAACAATTGGAACATTCTTCCTTCAGTGTCATATCTTAGTTTGTCTAGATATGTAGGAGATAATTTCTCTTTTGGTATTCAGGGGTCTATTAACAAAATCACAAAATTTGTTAGTTTTACTGGTGACAGTCGTATAGCAGGAACTGATTCTAGAGGATATAGAGTTACAAATCCAGGTGATTTGATGTATTATGGTATTGACGCAAGTGTTAAATACAGCTTTATGAATTTAATTAAATCTAAAGTGATTGATCCTTCATTGCATATTGGTGGTGGATATACATTCTTTGGAGATAATAGTTTTGGAACTGTTAATCCAGGTCTTGGACTAACATTGTGGTTCTCTGAAAATGTTGGTTTCTCTCTTGAAAGTACTTATAAAAAATCATTTGGAGATAGAAATGTATATGGTTCTGTTGAAACTCCAATTGCTCCAACTCATTTTCAACATACTGCAGGTCTTACTTTTAAATTTGGTGGAAAAGATACTGACGGAGACGGAATTTATGATAAAGATGATGCTTGTCCAGAAGTTGCCGGTTTAAAACAATTCAATGGTTGTCCTGATACTGACGGAGACGGAATTATTGACGGAAGCGATGCTTGTCCAGATGTATTTGGTTTAGCTGCTTTAAACGGTTGTCCTGATACTGATGGAGATGGAATTGCTGACAAAGATGATGCTTGTCCAGAAGTTGCTGGTTTAGCTGCTTTCAAAGGATGTCCTGATACAGATGGAGACGGAATTACTGATGCTTCTGATAAATGTCCTACAGTTAAAGGACCAAAAGAAAATGCAGGTTGTCCTTGGCCAGATACAGATGGAGATGGAGTTTTAGACAAAGATGATAAATGTCCAGATGTGAAAGGTACTGTTGCTAACAACGGTTGTCCAGAAGTTTCTAACGAAGCTATATTGAAATTAAGCGAATATGGTAAAACTATTTTGTTTGATTCTGGAAAATCAACTTTCCAAAAACAAACTTATACAGTATTACAATCAATTACATCAATTTTGAAAGAATACCCTACTGCTAAATTCAGCATAGAAGGTCATACTGATAGTGATGGTTCTAATGCTTCAAACCAAACATTATCTGAAAACAGAGCTGCTGCAGTAGTTGGTTATTTAGTAGAAAATGGTATTGACTCAAGCAGATTGTCTTCTGTTGGTTATGGTGAGACTAAACCAATTGCCTCTAATAAAACTAAAGCTGGAAAAGCTTTAAACAGAAGAACAGAAGTGAATTTAGTAAAATAATTACTTCCTAAAATATTTTTGAAAACGCCTCGATTTATCGGGGCGTTTTTTTATATTTATAAAATGACAAATACTTCTTTTTTAGATAAAATTGCGCAGGTTTTAATCCAAAATTATTCAGGAAAACTATCTAATACAATTGTGGTTCTACCAAATAAACGGGCTAAAATATTTTTGATAGAAGCTTTGAAAAAACAAGTTTCAACTAATATTCTTTCCCCCGAAATTATAAGCATCGAAGAATTCATTCAAGACATTGCTGGAATTCGTTCTGTTGATCCAATTGAACTTTTGTTTGAGTTTTACGAAGTCTATTTGTCAATCACAGAGAAATCAAATCAGCAATCGTTCGAACTTTTTGCCAATTGGGCAAAAACTCTTTTACAGGACTTTAACGAAATTGATCGGTATTTGCTAGATCCATCGCACGTTCTTTCTTATCTAAAGGATATTGAAGATATCAAAAAATGGGGAATTGAAGTCGAAAATAAAACGCAATTACTTGA
The DNA here is from genome assembly GCF_028712645.1 of Flavobacterium sp. Taxonomy (GTDB): domain Bacteria; phylum Bacteroidota; class Bacteroidia; order Flavobacteriales; family Flavobacteriaceae; genus Flavobacterium. Next base: position 7,274 of record NZ_JAQTPQ010000021.1, read on the forward strand.
AAATTATATTGACTTTTGGAAATTATTGCCCAATTATTATCAATCACTTTATAATCATTTGTTAAATAAAGGCATCGGTTACCAAGGTCTGATTTATCGGGAAGCGGTAAATAATCTTAATCATTTTTCGGATTCGATAAAAGATAAACAATTTGTCTTTGCGGGTTTCAACGCCTTGAATGCTTCCGAAGAAAGAATTATTCAACATTTGATTGCTAACGATCAAGCTAAAATATATTGGGACGCAGATCAAACTTTTTTAAATGATTCGTTTCACGATGCAGGATTGTTTGTAAGAAGATTTAAATCGAGTTGGAAACATTACAAATCCAATCCTTTTGAATGGATTGTGGATGATTTTTCGCAGTCGAAAAACATTCAGGTTATAGGAACTCCCAAAAGTATTGGTCAAGCCAAAATCACTGGAAGTATTATTGAAAACATTATCAATGATAATCCAAATACAACCTTGGATAAAGTGGCTGTTGTGCTTGGAGAAGAAAATTTATTGGTGCCACTTTTATATTCTTTGCCCTCAACAGTTGGTGCTTTGAATATCACTATGGGTTATTCGAGCAAGAATAATCCAGCGCAGATTTTGATTGCCAAATTATTCAAAATGCACACGAATGCTTTGTCTCGAAATGCCAAAAGTTATGTGCTGTATTATAAAGATGTTTTGGATATTTTGACACATCCTTTGGTGGAACCTTTTGCCAAAACCAATGCGTTGGTTGAAGTTATCAATCAAAATAATTATACGTTTATCACACATCATAAATTGATGGAATTGAATCCAAATACGAGTGATATTTTTCTTTTGTTGTTCCAAAAATGGGAAAATGGCTCGATGGAAGTTTTAGAAACTATTTCTAATTTGTTGCAAACTATCAAAACTAATTTGAGCAACGACAATGAAGAAGAAAAAATCACTAAAGCCTTTGTTTACGCTATTTTCAAAACTATCAACAAACTGATTAATTACTATTCTCAGCATTCGCATATCGATAAAATTGAAACACTTTATGCGATTTACAAACAAGTAATTGATCTTGCCGAAGTTTCTTTCGAAGGCGAACCGTTAAATGGTTTACAAATAATGGGAGTATTAGAGAGTCGTGTTTTAGATTTTGAAACGGTGATTGTTACTTCAATGAATGAAGGAAAGTTTCCAGCGGGAAAATCAATGAATTCTTTTATTCCGTATGATGTAAAAAGAGAATTGGGTTTGCCAACCTTCAAGGAAAAAGACGCGATTTATACCTATCATTTCTATCATTTGTTGCAACGCAGCAAGAATATTTATTTGCTTTACAATACCGAAAGTGAGGGTTTGGATGCTGGTGAAAAAAGCCGTTTCATTACCCAATTGGAAGTTGAAAAACAGGTAAAGCACACACTAACTCACGAAATTTATAATGCAGTTTTACCCGAAACGGCTTATCAGCCAATGGTTGTTCCAAAATCAGAATTAGTGATGATTCGTTTGAAAGAAATTGCCGAAAAGGGATTTTCGCCATCAGCATTGACGAGTTATATTCGAAATCCAATTGATTTTTATTTCCAAAAAATTCTCCGAATTAGCGAGGTTGAAGAAGTCGAGGAAAACATTGCTTTGAATACTTTGGGAACGATTATTCACGAAACCTTGGAAGCTTTATACACGCCTTTTGTTGGAAAATTTTTATCCGAAAATGATATTTTGGGTAGTTTCAAATTGTTGGATGCCGAAGTTTTGAAGCAATTTAAATTAGTTTACAAAGAAGGAGAAATAAAAAAAGGGAGAAATTTGTTGGCTTTTGAAGTAGCCAAACGCAATGTTTCTAATTTCTTGAAAGTGGAATTAGAAAGTATTAAAAACGGAGAAGTCATAAAAATTCTTCATTTAGAAAAAGCTTGCGAAAGAATCCTTGAACATCCAAGTTTGCCGTTTCCAATAAAAATTGCTGGAAAAGTCGATCGAATTGAAGAACGCAACGGAGTCATTCGAATTATAGATTATAAAACGGGTAAGGTCGATAAACCAAATGTTACTCTGAAATCGTGGAAAGGATTAACAGAAGAAATCAAAAACGACAAAATTATTCAGATTCTGGCGTATGCTTATATGTTTGAAAATGAAGCAAACGGAAAGCAGATAGAGGCTGGAATTATTTCGTTTAAGAACTTAAAATCGGGATTTTTGCCTTTCAGTTTTAAAGACGGAAAAGAAGAAAACACCACAATTGATTCCAGTATTTTAAATGATTATTTAGATCAAATGGTTTTGTTGTTGACTGAAATTTTGGATGAGACAAAGCCTTTTGAGGAAAAAGTTTAAATCGTTTTATCATAAAAAAGCTTGCCAACATATTCGAATTTTACAAAAGCACTTTGGCTATCAATTTTGCTGTGTGTTTGGTTGCTTCATTGTTTGGAAAACCTCAATATTTTCCTTATTTTTTTATTAGTTTCGGATTCATTTTGAGTCTTGTTTTTAAAGAAGTATATCGCAAAAACGAATATTTATTTTATTTCAATAATGGAATTTCAAAAATAAAATTATTTATGTATGCCTTTCTTATCAATATAATTCTTTTGGGATTCGTGTTTTTGATTTACGAACTTATAACAAATTTATTTTGAAAACACATTTATTGGAAGTCGATAGTGTTCAAAAACATTTTGGAAATAAATTAGTGGTTTCAGGAGTCTATTTAAAATGCGAAACCAATGATGTTATTGGATTATTGGGAAGAAATGGTTCAGGCAAATCAACTTTATTGAAGATTATTTTCGGAATTGTTCGTGCCGATAATAAGTTCATAAAAATAGACGGAATTGTGAAACACAAAACCAGTCAATTACTGAATGATATAAGTTATTTAGACCAAGATAATTTTATTCCAAGGCATTTTTCAGTGAAAAAAGCAATTTCTTTAACCCTTGAACGAGAGAAACTTCAATCTTTTTATGAAGATGAAATGATTCAATCCATTGAAACTAAAAACATAAAACATTTGTCTAGTGGAGAATTGCGTTATTTGGAAATTAAATTGGTGTTGTCTAATTCTTCTAAATTTGTTTTATTAGATGAGCCTTACAATGGTTTGTCCCCAATTATGGTTAATAAAATAAATCAATTAATAAAAGACAATTCAGCCCAAAAAGCGATTGTAATAACAGACCATAATTATGAAAATGTTATCAAAATTTCGACAAAATTAATTTTGATGAAAGAAGGAAAAGCGCATCATTTGAAAAGTAAAAATGAACTTATTGAGAAGGGATATTTAATGGAAGGAATGATTTAAACTCCTTTAAAAAACTCCAACAAAACGGTTTTCAATTCTTCTTTATTTTCAATATGACTCATGTGTCCGTCGGGCAAAGTGACTAGTTTGACAGCTGTGTTTTCTATTTGTTCTAAAGCATCTTCATAATTCAATACAGGATCTTTTTTACCAAGAATTAGCATTTTAGGAAAAGGAGTGAGATGCAATAAAACCTCACGGTCTTTACGAATTTTCATTCCTTCGAGTGACGCAACAATGCCTTGCAAAGGAGTTTTCAAGGCTTCAAGTTTTACTTTTTCAATTTCATTTGCAAATTTCTCTCGATTATCAGGGTTGAAAAGATTTCCAATAGCCAGTCTGATGAAAGTAGTATAATCTTTCTTTACGGCTTTTATCGCTCGATTTCGATTGGCTTTTCGTTCCTCGCTATCAGCTTTTGAAGTCGAATTTTGTAAAACCAAACCTCTTATATTTTCTGGGAACAATTCGGCGAAAGCCAAAGCGACATAACCGCCCATTGAATGCCCAACAAAAACAGCTTTTCGGATTCGTAATTTAGACAAAACGGCTTGAACAACTTCGGCATTATCTTCCATAGAATGAACATAACCCAAACAACCAGATTCGCCGTGACCCAATAAATCGATGGTGATGATGCGGTGTTTTTTGCTCAATTCAGGAGCTAAATCCTGCCACATCGTTTGGTTTTCTAAAAAACCGTGGAGTAAAACTATAGTCGTTCCTTTTCCATTATCGGAATAGGAGATTTGTGTATTTTTGTAGAGGATTTGTTTCATTGTTGCAAACTTGGAACAAAAGTAAGATTTTATTTTTTGAACCATATAAGGTATATAAGTTCAGATAAGAAAAGCTTAAATGCTCTTAAATGCCTTATATGGTAAAGAAAAAAACGGCTCACATTTCTGCAAACCGTTTTGTTTCTTGTTTCTAAATCAAGAATTCATCAAAGTCTCTATTTCCTCAATTTCAATCGGGATATTGCGCATTAGGTTGAATGGTTCTCCAGTTTTTTGAACGACCACATTATCTTCCAAACGAATTCCGAAACCTTCAGCGGGAATATAGATTCCCGGTTCAACGGTGAAAACCATATTGGCTTGCATAGGTTCTGTAAGTTTTCCATAATCGTGAGTGTCCAATCCCATATGATGGGAAGTTCCGTGCATAAAATATTTTTTGTAAGCAGGCCATTCTGGATTTTCGTTTTGCACATCGGCTTTGTCGATAAGTCCCAAACCTAGCAATTCCGAAGACATTATTTTGCCCACTTCAATATGGTATTGTTTCCAAAGTGTTCCTGGAGTAAGCATTTTTGTCGCTTCATTTTTCACGCGCAAAACGGCATTGTAAACTGCTTTTTGTCTTTCGTTATAACGTCCAGAAACAGGAATTGTTCGGGTCATATCGCTGGAATAATTAGCATATTCGGCGGCAACGTCAAGTAGAATCAAATCGCCGGCTTTGCATTGTTGGTTGTTTTCGATATAATGCAAGACATTGGCATTGTTACCCGAAGCAATAATGGGCGTGTAGGCAAAACCTTTGGAACGATTACGAATGAATTCGTGAATGAATTCGGCTTCGATTTCATATTCAGTTACATTGGGTTTCACGAATGACAATACTCTATGAAAACCTTTTTCAGTGATGTCGCAGGCATTTTGGATTAAATCCAGTTCTTCGGTTTCTTTTACGGAACGAATGCGTTGCAAAATTGGATTGCTTTTGGCGACCTGATGCGCTGGATAGCTGGATTTCCACCATTTTACAAAACGGGCTTCACGAGTTTCGGTTTCAACAGTGGCGCGATAATGTTCGTTAGTGTTAATATAAATTGTGTCGCAATGTGTCATCATTTCGAATAAAACTTTCTCAAAATCCTGCAACCAATGCACGGTTTTGATTCCCGAAACTTCAAATGCTCTTTCTTTGGTCAGTTTTTCGCCTTCCCAAATGGCAATATGTTCGCTGGTTTCTTTTAAGAACAGCATTTCGCGTTGATTTTCGTATGGTGCATCGGGGAAAAGCAATAAAATGCTTTCTTCTTGGTCAACTCCGCTTAAATAAAAAATATCGCGATGTTGTGCAAATGGCAAAGTGCTATCGGCAGAAACGGGATAAATATCGTTGGAATTGAAAACTGCCACACTTTTTGGCTTCATTTGAGCCGTAAATTTGGCGCGGTTTTTTATAAAAAGTTGACGGTCTATTTGATGGTATTTCATAACATTCTTTTTTAAATTTCGGATACTCAAAAATAGAAACTTTAGAGAGAATAAAGGATATTTAATTTAATTAATTTTGATTGGTAAAGACAGAAAATATTTTTTTAACAGTAATTACTTCTCATCTTGAATGGATAATATTAAAAATATAAACAGAACTAAGAATAATGAAATGAATTGTCGGATTGTAGATTTTTATAAAAGAACGGTTCGTGGTTTTAATATTTTTTAAATTAATTATAAATTAGCACGAAAAGGTTGTAGTATCTTTCAAATAGTCCTATTTTTGTGATACTTTAAAAACAATTTATTCGAATTCTTATGGCAAAATCTTCAATGTTGAAGTCGTCAATAGCAAAAAAAGTGGCTATGGCGCTTTCAGGTCTTTTTCTGATTATGTTTCTCGCACTGCATTTTTTTATTAATATGACTTCGGTTTTTAGTGCTGATGTTTTCAATGCGATGTCTCATTTTATGGGTTATAATCCATTAATTCAGTTTGTTATGCAGCCTATTTTGGTTGCGGGTGTTGTTTTTCATTTCGTTATGGGTATCATTTTGAAAAGTAAAAACCGAAGCGCAAGACCAGTAGCTTATGCAAAATATAACGGAGCTGCAAATGCTTCTTGGGCTTCTAGAAATATGATTATTTCTGGATTAGTAGTTTTGGCCTTTATCGGATTGCATTTTTATGATTTCTGGGTTCAAGAAATTACGTATAAATACATTGATGGTAATTCAATAGAACCAACAAGATATTTTGGCGAATTAGTAGCTAAATTTGAAAGTCCAGTTCGTACCGGTTTATATTGTATTGCTTTTGTGTTATTGTCATTACATTTATGGCACGGATTTAATTCTTCATTTCAATCTGTTGGATTAAATAATAAATTCACAAAAGGATTTCAAAGATGTGCTCACGCATTTGCAATTATAGTTCCTTTCGGATTTATATTTATTGCCTTATTTCATCATTTTTTCAACAATTAATATTTCATAAATAATGAAGTTAGATTCAAAAATACCAGAGGGAGATATTTCTCAAAAATGGACAGACTATAAAGATCATCTTAAATTAGTTGCTCCAAATAACCGACCAAAAATTGATATTATTGTTGTTGGAACAGGTTTAGCAGGAGCTTCGGCTGCCGCTTCATTTGGCGAAATGGGTTACAATGTAAAAGCATTTTGTTTTCAAGATTCGCCTCGTAGAGCGCACTCAATTGCTGCTCAAGGAGGAATCAATGCTGCAAAAAATTATCAAAATGATGGAGACAGCGTTTTTAGATTATTTTATGACACTATAAAAGGAGGCGATTATCGTGCTCGTGAAGCCAACGTTCACCGCTTGGCAGAAGTTTCTAATAGTATTATTGACCAATGTGTGGCTCAAGGAGTTCCTTTTGCTCGTGAATACGGAGGTTATTTAGACAATCGTTCTTTTGGAGGAACACAAGTGCAACGTACTTTTTATGCTGCCGGACAAACAGGTCAGCAATTATTGTTAGGAGCATATTCAGCTTTATCAAGACAAATTGGCTTGGGAAGAGTTGAAATGTTCAACCGCCACGAAATGCTTGATTTAGTAAAAGTTGATGGAAAAGCTCGTGGTATTATTGCTCGTGACTTGGTTACAGGAGAAATTCAACGCCATTCGGCACATGCAGTAATCATTGCCTCTGGTGGTTATGGAAATGTATATTTTCTTTCTACCAACGCTATGGGAAGTAATGTAACTGCGAGTTGGAAAATCCACAAACAAGGTGCTGCTTTTGCAAATCCTTGCTATGTTCAAATTCACCCAACTTGTATTCCTGTTCACGGAACGAACCAATCGAAACTGACATTAATGTCTGAATCTTTGCGTAACTCGGGTAGAATTTGGGTGCCAAAGAAAAAAGAAGATGCCGAAGCTATTCGTGCTGGAAAATTAAAACCAACACAAATTGCTGAAGAAGATAGAGATTATTATTTAGAAAGAAGATATCCCGCTTTCGGGAACTTGGTACCTCGTGATGTGGCTTCAAGAGCCGCTAAAGAACGTTGCGATGCAGGATTTGGAATAGAAGCCAATAGCACTAACGAAGGAGTTTACTTAGATTTTTCTACCGAAATAAAAAATAAAGGAAAACAATCTGCTTATAAATCAGGAAATCATAATCCTACTGAGGAAGAAATTACCAAACTAGGAAAACAATGGTTAGAAGAAAAATACGGCAATTTGTTTACAATGTATCAAAAAATCACCGATGAAAATCCGTATGAAACACCAATGAAAATTTATCCAGCGGTGCATTATACAATGGGTGGAGTTTGGGTAGATTATGATTTGCAATCATCAATTCCGGGTTGTTTTGTTGCTGGAGAAGCTAATTTTTCTGACCACGGAGCGAATCGTTTAGGAGCTTCGGCTTTGATGCAAGGTTTGGCAGATGGATATTTTGTATTGCCTTACACGGTTTCTAATTATTTGGCAAACGAAATCAGAACAGGAAAAATCGCCACTGATTCTCCAGAATTTGACGAAGCAGAAGCAAGAGTAAAAGATTCTATTTCTAAATTTTTGAGTAACAACGGAACAAAAACCGTTGATCATTTCCACAAAAAATTAGGGAATATTATGTGGAACAAAGTGGGTATGGGAAGAAACGCACAAGGTTTAACCGAAGCTATTGATGAAATCGCTAAACTTCGCGAAGAATTTTACAAAGAGGTTTATGTTCCAGGAAGTGCTGATGAAATGAACACAGAATTAGAAAAAGCGCTTCGTGTTGCCGACTTTATGGAACTCGGTCAATTAATGGCAATGGATGGATTGCAACGTAAAGAATCTTGTGGAGGTCACTTCCGTGAAGAATATCAAGATGCTGAAGGCGAAACACTTCGTGATGATGTAAATATGGCTTTTGTTGGTGCTTGGGAATACAAAGGAGACGACATCAGCAAAGAAGTATTGCACAAAGAAGAATTGAAATACGAGTTTATCAAAATTGCAGCTAGAAATTATAAATAAAATTAACTATGTCTTCAGCAAAAAATATCAATATTACCCTTAACATTTGGCGTCAAAAAAACTCCAAAGAAAAAGGAAAAATGGAAACATACAAGCTAAATGATGTTTCAACAGCAAGTTCATTTTTGGAAATGTTAGACCAATTAAACGAACAATTAGTAAACGAAAGAAAAGAACCAATTGCATTTGACCACGACTGTCGTGAAGGAATTTGCGGAATGTGTTCGCTTTATATCAATGGTCGCGCTCACGGACCAGACACAGGAATTACCACTTGTCAGTTGCATATGCGGATGTTTAACGACGGAGATACTATTGTTGTTGAGCCTTGGCGTTCAGCTGCTTTCCCGGTAATTAAAGATTTAATTGTAGATAGAACAGCTTTAGACAGAATTCAGCAAGCTGGAGGTTTTGTTTCTGTAAACACTTCAGGAAATACTATTGATGCGAATTCTATTCCAATTCCAAAAGATGAGGCTGATAAAGCATTCGAGGCTGCAGCCTGTATTGGTTGTGGAGCTTGTGTTGCCACTTGTAAAAACGGTTCAGCAATGTTATTTGTTGGAGCCAAAGTATCGCAATATGCGTTATTGCCACAAGGCAGAGTTGAAGCAACTAACCGTGTTTTGAATATGGTAAACCAAATGGATGCCGAAGGTTTTGGAAACTGTACTAACACTGGAGCTTGCGAAGTAGAATGCCCTAAAGGAATTTCTTTAGAAAACATTGCTCGTATGAATAGGGAATATTTGAGCGCAAGTTGTAAAGGATAAAAAAGTAATCAACCCTTATAGGTTTTAAAAACCTATAAGGGTTAAGGTAAAAACGCATTCATTGATTTGGATGCGTTTTTTTATTTCTAACCAAAACTTAATTTACTTAATTCCTTAATGGTTTAAAATTTTAAATTAATTTTATAAAATGAAAGTCGCCTTAATCCAATCTTCCTTATTTTGGGAAAACTCAATCGCCAACCGAAACCATTTCGAAGAAAAAATCAATGCTATTACTGAAAAAGTTTATTTAATTGTGCTTCCAGAAATGTTCATGACGGGTTTCACGATGAATCCAAAAAGTCTTGCCGAAACAATGCAAGGTGAAACTATTATGTGGCTACAATCTTTGGCGAAAGCCAAGAAAAGCGCCATCACAGGAAGTTTAATTATCAAAGAAAACAATAATTTTTACAATAGATTAGTGTTTGTTTTTCCGTCAGGCGAAATACAATTTTATGACAAAAGGCACTTGTTTACTTTGGCTGGAGAAGATAAAGTCTATACTTTCGGTAAAGAAAAATTGATTGTCAATTATTTAGGATGGGAAATTTGTCTGCTCGTATGTTACGATTTGCGTTTTCCTGTTTTTGCGAGAAATGTTGAAGATTACGATTTGTTGATTTATGTTGCCAATTGGCCAAAAACAAGAATAAATGCTTGGGATATTTTGCTTAAAGCACGCTCGGTTGAAAATATGTGTTATACGATTGGCGTGAATAGAATTGGCGAAGACCAAAACAATCTTGAATACGTTGGACATTCACAGGCCGTTGACTTCCTTGGAAATTACATTCTCGAACCACAAGAAAACGAAGGTATTTTCATTGTTGAGTTAAACAAAGATAAATTACTCGAAACCAGAAAAAAGCTTGGATTTCTTAACGACAGAGATTCTTTTGAATTAAAATCCTGATGTAGCTTTCTTCTTTTTGTCCACTTTCTTTTTTGGTTCTGGGACGTAGGGAAGACTTACATCAAAAACTTGCTCTACATCCCAATTTGCTCTAACATCGATGCCTTTCGAAAAATAAATGATTTCCTCGGCTTGGCGTTTTTCTAGAAAATTACCTGAATCCCATTTTTTGTTTTTATTATCATCATAAATTAAACGAAGCCAAAACATAGTAGGTTCAACCAAATTAAATTCGATTTTAGTCTTGCCTTCGGAATATTCGGTTGCTAAAACATCTCCTTTTTCATTCGTCAGCTCAACAATTACGGGAAAATGTTTTACGTTTTGTAAATTCACCGTTAGATTTCCATATTCAGATAAACTTCTTGTCGTTAATTGATAATTTAAGGTATCGTTTGTTTGTTCCAAATAATCTGTCATAGCTCCAGGCAAAATCGTAAAAGTATAATTTTCTGAAGGGTCTTTCTTGAAATCGAAAAATAGCTTTTGGTTAAAATCATCATATTCAGTCTTAAAATCTACCGAAACAGAATCTTTATTGATGAGTTTTATTTTCGAATTATCGAAATGGGTCAATGGTGTGGCACTTTCCAATGTAAATTGCTCTCTGAAATTCAAAACCCCATTTTGTACAGCACTGATTTTTAAACTGTCTTTTTTCTGGTCTTTAATTTTAAAATTAAAGTTTCCTTTGTATTTGTTTTTGGTAGCAGCCAAAGAAAGCGAATCTATTTTTAAAGGTTTAAACCAAACCTGCAATGAATCTTTTTTTGGAAACTTGGTAATGATTGTAGGCAGAATTTCAGCCTTGTTTTTCAGTATAATTTCCGATTTATCGGGGTTTCCTTCATAAGGTAATAATAATCTGTTCCCTGATGCTTGAATGGGCTTGAAAGCCTTGAATGGGAGAACTTCCTTGAATATTTTTAATTCAAATAGACTGTCATTAGGAACGGTTATATATTCTTTTCTAAATCCAATTTTGTCTTTATTAGGGTTGAATTTATTATTAGAATTGTAATCTTTCATTGCCACCAAAAGATATTTTCCAGCCTTTAAATTTTCTAATTTGAACGTTTTCAAACTATCTAAAGTATTGGTAACATATCTCGGATTTTCATTATAAACCACCGAATCCTTGAATTTATCATTCACATCATAAAGCATCACCGAAACAAATGGCTCTACTTCTTTGTTGTAGGCATCTTTCACGTTGCCAGCAATCGACAAAGAATCAATAAATTCCCCAGTCGAAAAAATGTATTTAAACTGATTATATGTATTTCCTTCATTATTATCTTGGATACTTTGACCAAAATTGAAACTATAAGTCGTATTGGGCTGTAGTGTGTCGTTGATTTTTATAGTAAGATATTTGCTTGCGTTTGTAGGCAATATCAAAGGCTCGTACTTCATTGGTGGCGAAATAATTAACTGCTTGTTCAAATCTTTCAGCTTGATATATTCGTCAAAAGTTAGTTTGATTTCGTTTCCTTTAAAATTGGTGCTGAAATTTTTCGGAAAACTCATTTTTAAAACAGGAGCAATAGTGTCTTTCAAACCACCAGTAATACTGCCTCTTTTGGCGCAACTTGCCATCGCCAAAATGAGCAGAATCAGAATATATTTAAAGTTGTTTTTCAACATAGTGAATCATAATTTAGAAGCTACAAAATAACAATTATATTCGTTGTAAATGAAATGTTTTTATAAGAATTAGTAATGCTTTCTATTTAGACCTAACAGGTTTTTAAAACCTGTTAGGTCTTGTTTTATGAAAAAAATCAAGAATGTGCCATCGCCATACAAACAATACTGATTTTTGCTCCCGGGATTTTGAGTAATGCGTGCGAACAGGCTTCTAAGGTCGATCCAGTCGTCATTACATCGTCAATCAATAAGAAATGTTTGTTATGATCTTTTTCAGAAAATGAAACATCAAAAAGGGTGTCGATTCCTTCGCTACGGTTTAAGAAACTCTTTCTTGACTGGGTTTTCGAATACACTTTTCGATACAATAACGAATCGTTATATTTCAAATTCAAACCATTGGAAAGTGCATTCCCAAAATTAGTCACCTGATTGTAACCTCTTTCTCTAAACTTCCTTTTATGCAAAGGCACTGGGATAATTTCATCGACAGATTGTATAACTGGTAAATTTTTCAAATCATCAGAGTACCATTCGCCAAGAGCCGTCCCAATTTCTTCTTGCTTCTTGTATTTTAAGTTGTGAATTAATTCCTGAACAATTCCTTTTTTATGAAAATACAATAATGCCGAAGAATGTTCGACAGGAATTCTTCCATAAAACTTCTTGAAAGCTTCATTTTCAGGATTCAAATGATGATTTGTCAGTGGAATGTTGTGTCGGCAAATGGTACAAATCACATTTTCATTCGACAATAAAAGCGAATGACAACCAGCACAAACAGGAGGGAAAAATAGATTGATAATGCTTTTCAACATAAAAACGCCAAATTTTCATAAAAATAGCAAAATCAATGCTTCAAACTTCATTTATTTTCTTTTTTTTAAGTTCACTTTTTATATTTTTGCATCATTATGGCAAAACAAGAAGATTTATTTAAGAATGTAATTTCGCACGCAAAAGAATACGGATTTATTTTTCCGTCAAGCGAAATATACGATGGTTTAAGTGCAGTCTATGATTATGCACAAAACGGAGTAGAATTAAAAAAGAACATACGCGAATATTGGTGGAAAGCGATGGTTCAAATGAACGATAACATTGTTGGACTTGACGCGGCAATATTGATGCATCCAACGACTTGGAAAGCTTCAGGTCACGTTGATGCTTTTAATGATCCATTGATTGACAACAAAGATTCGAAAAGAAGATATAGAGCCGATGTTTTGATTGAAGATTATGCGGAAAAGCTCAATCTAAAAGCAAAAAAAGAAATCGAAAAAGCGAAAACTCGTTTTGGAGAGGCTTTCAACGAACAAGAATTTATTACAACCAACGCTAGAGTTGTAGAATATCTTGCAAAAGAAAGAGAAATTCTGGAAAGAATGGGACGTTCTTTGGGAGCTGGAGACTTGGAAGACGTGAAAGCATTAATTGAAGAATTAGAAATTGCTTGTCCAGAAACGGGTTCCAGAAACTGGACTGAAGTGCGTCAATTTAACTTGATGTTTGGAACAAAATTAGGAGCTTCTGCAGATACGGCAATGGATTTATACTTGCGTCCAGAAACTGCTCAAGGTATTTTTGTGAATTTCTTGAATGTTCAAAAGTCAGGAAGAATGAAAGTTCCTTTTGGAATTGCACAAACTGGAAAAGCGTTTAGAAACGAAATCGTTGCTAGACAATTCATTTTCCGTATGCGTGAATTTGAACAAATGGAAATGCAATTTTTTGTTCAACCAGGTAAAGAAATGCAATGGTACGAACATTGGAAAACCGCTCGTTTGAACTGGCATTTATCCTTAGGTTTAGGAAAAGAAAATTATCGTTTTCACGATCACGAAAAATTAGCGCATTATGCCAACGCTGCTGCGGATATTGAGTTTAATTTCCCTTTTGGATTCAAAGAATTAGAAGGAATTCACTCTCGTACCGATTTCGATTTGAAAGCTCACGAACAATTTTCAGGAAGAAAATTACAATATTTTGATGCTGAATTGAACCAAAATTACGTTCCTTATGTAGTTGAAACTTCAGTAGGATTGGACAGAATGTTCTTGGCAGTTTTCGCCACTTCATTAAAAGAAGAAACCTTGGAAGACGGTTCGACAAGAACAGTTCTAAAATTACCAGCAGTTTTAGCACCAACAAAAGCAGCTATTTTACCATTGGTTAAAAAAGATGGGTTGCCTGAAATCGCACATAAAATTATTGATGATTTGCGTTGGGATTTCAATGTAGCTTATGACGAAAAAGATGCTGTAGGAAGGCGTTATAGAAGACAAGATGCACTGGGAACTCCTTTTTGTATTACGGTAGATCATCAAACTATAGAAGATCAAACGGTAACGATTCGTCATAGAGACACAATGAAACAGGATCGTGTAGCGATTGCAGATTTGAAATCAATTATTGAAAATGAAGTTTCGATGAAAAATTGGTTGATGAAAATGTAGATAAAAGGTTAATCGGTTAACGTTATAAAAAAGGCTTCTCAATCGAGAAGCCTTTTTTATGTTTTTTAGAATCTATAGCCTAGGGTTATTCCGCCTCGTCCAACTATTTGATAATCAGTATCACTACTATTGAATAAATTTCGACCAACTCCTCCATTTATTTCAAAGAGAAACCCTTTTCTGGTTACCCATTTTGCTCCTAAACCAAAACCTAGTGCAAAATCGGTTCTGTTTACTTTGTCATTATACATAAGTCCTAATGGAAGTCCGTTTGAATAGTCCATCCCATTATATGTAAAATATTTATAAGAATTTAACATTCCAAAACCCTCAACAAAAAAACCTGCAGCTGGTTTTTTACCAAAATAAAAGCGGTAAAATGGGGTAAGATTAAATTTTTCACTTACATCGCTAACATAAGGTACAAAAAGAGAAACTCCAATTCCAGATTCTTCATTTATTAGATGTTCATAAGTAACTTCTAGAGCACCAGCTACTAAAAATAAAGCATTTCCTTTTATCTCGTTTTTTGGAAAATCAATTACAGTTTTTTCTTGACTATAGCCAAAAGTAAAAACGGTAAGGCATAAAAGCAGTAATAATTTTTTCATAAGTTTTATTTTTTATGCGTCAAATTTATGTAAAATTATTCTGATATTAAATAGGTTTCAAATATTTTTTATAAACTCTTTAGAATACGTTTTTATTTGATCACGCACTTTCCTGAATTCGGCAATTAGTTCTTTGGCTGTTCCCGAAGATTTTGATGGATCTTCAAAACTATGATGAATGGTTGTAGTTTTCGTTGGGAAAAATGGGCAAGCTTCTTTAGCATTGTCGCAAACGGTAATTACATAATCGAAAGTAATCGCTGAATATTCATCTACGTGGTTTGACGTGTGTTTAGAAATATCGATTCCGTCTTCGGCCATAATTCCTACAGCAAAAGGATTGAGTCCGTGTATTTCGACACCAGCGCTATAAACTTGTACTTTTTCTTTTCCGAAATATTGTAAATAACCGTGAGCCATTTGGCTTCTACACGAATTTCCGGTACATAGAACTAGAATTTTTTTCATTTTATTGTAATTATTTATAATATTTTTTCTTTAACCAAAAGGATACTTTAACTAATAAAATCAAAGCAGGAACTTCGACTAATGGCCCCACAACTCCGGTAAATGCTTGTCCTGAATTGATTCCAAATACCGAAATCGCAACCGCAATCGCCAATTCAAAATTATTTCCAGCGGCTGTAAAAGCAACTGCAGCATTTTTGTCATAAGTTGCTCCAAATGCTTTCGTCACAAAAAAACCTATCAAAAACATAATGGCAAAATAAATCAGCATTGGAATTGCAATGATAATTATGTCTTGTGGAATTTTCACGATAAGTTCTCCTTTTAAACTGAACATTACAATTATGGTTGACAATAAGGCAATTAAAGTGATTGGAGAAATCGTAGGAATGAATGTTTTTGTGTACCAATCTTCTCCTTTTAGTTTTACCAAAATTAATCGGCTGAAAAACCCCAATACAAAAGGAATTCCTAAATAAATGGCAACGCTTTTTGCAATCGTAACGATAGAAATATTAACAATAGCACCTTCAAAACCAAAATAAGGAGGTAAAATGGTTATAAATAGCCAAGCATAAAAACTATAGAAAAATACTTGGAATAGACTATTCAATGCGACTAATCCAGCTCCATATTCTGAATTTCCTTCGGCTAGATCATTCCATACCAAAACCATTGCGATGCATCGCGCCAAACCTATTAAGATTAAACCAATCATATATTCTGGATAATCCCTCAAAAAGGTAATGGACAAGAAAAACATTAATAATGGTCCAATTATCCAATTTAAGATTAAGGAAATAGACAGGATTTTGGTGTTTTTGAAAACCGTTGGTAATAACTTATAATTAACTTTTGCTAATGGAGGATACATCATTAATATAAGTCCAATGGCAATAGGAATATTGGTCGTCCCTGAACTCATTGCATTAATAGTGCTTGAAACGGAGGGAGCAAAATAGCCTAAAGCGACACCCAATAACATCGCAAGAAAAATCCAGAGTGTTAAGTAATTGTCTAAAAACGATAATTTTTTCATTTAAAATTAGATAAGGTAAATTAACAGCAACCTGATTTTGGGGAACAGCAGCTAGTTTCTAATTCAGTAAGTTTAATTTTTTGTTTTGGAGTTCCGCAAGTTTCTCTCCTGTCTATGGCTTTGCATTGTGTTTTATCAGCTTGTAATTTTACTATTATTTCGTCTCCAATAATTTCAAAATCTTGGGGATGCATTTGTCGAGTGTCGAAGGTGTCGTTTCCAAACTCTATTTTTACAGGACTGTTCGGATTTAATGGAAGTGATTTCTCAACTAAATCAATAATAGAAATTGCTTTTGAAACTTTCATGGAACGTTCTGTACTTTGAAGAGTTGGTTCCCAAAGTTGAATTATGATTTCAGTCCAAGCATTCATTTTTCCGCCACAATCTACAGATGTGATATTGGCTTGTTTAATTTCGGTAATATGAAAAGAGGAGTGAACTCTGCTCTTTAATGCAAATTCAAATTGCAAATGATGCTCAGGATATTGAGCTAATTGTGTTTTAAAAACGTTCCAGTTCATAATA
>NZ_JAQTPQ010000235.1 GCF_028712645.1 Flavobacterium sp.
ACATACAAGAATTATACAGTTTCAAATTTGCCAAAGTAAAAATAAGAATGGTCGATTATCCAAACCGAAAACCATTCGAAACGGTTTTGTTATTGGACACGATAAAAAGCGCATCGCCGTCCTTGACTTACGAAGAATCGAACCGATTGTATCAGGAAGTTTTGAAGGATTACGAAGGCGAAACCAAGTTCAAGCAATTCCAAAAAGTGAAAGCCAACGAATATTTCAACGGTTTGCAAGTCAAGTTTTCGTATGCAATAACCTGCCACAAATCGCAAGGAGGGCAGTGGAATACCGTTTTTATCGAGCAACCGTATTTGCCTGATGGCATCAACAGGGATTACATTCGCTGGTTGTACACCGCAATGACGAGAGCGAAAAATAAGTTATATTTGATAGGATTTAAGGATGAGAGTTTTGCGGACTAACTTCCTGAAAGTACAGTTTCTCGATGTTGCAAACCCCATTCTAACATTTTATCCAAGACATCTCCCAATGATTTTGCAGATGCTGTCAATTCGTATTCTACAGTGATTGGTGTCGTGTCATAAACGGTACGTTTGACCATTCCGTTCATTTCTAAATCTTTCAATTCTTTGGATAACATCCTAGGAGTGATTTTCGGAATATTGCGTTGAATTTCGGTAAAGCGTCTTTTTTCGAAAAGCAAAGAACCAATAATGGGTAATTTCCATTTGCCATTAATTACGTTTAAAGTATCATTAACGGCCAATACGAACTGAATAGGGCAGGCTTTGGCTTCTTTAAAACTGATTATATTTTTCATTATCTCATTGATTTTGTTGTTACTATACTAAAGTATATCAATATACTTTAGTATAGTACTATACTTTAGGTAGCAAATGTAATTATCTTTGTGCCATTAATAACAAAAAATTAAAAAAAATGAGTGCAAAAATTTTAGTTACAGGTGCTACAGGTAATTTTGGGAAAACAACAATCGATTTTTTATTAAAAAAAGGAATTGCGGCAACAAATATTTCAGCTTTGGTTAGAGACGAATCAAAAGCAGTAGATTTAAAAGCAAAAGGCATCACAATTGTTAAAGGAGATTATGATAATTATGACTCTTTATTGGCTGCATTTAAAGGAGTGGATAAGTTATTGTTGGTTTCGGGAACTGATTTAGTGAACCGAGGTAAACAACAATTGAATGCAGTGAAAGCAGCCAACGAAGCAGGCGTAAAACATATTTTATACACTAGTTTTGAACGAAAAAATGAAACGGAAACTTCGCCGATTGCATTTTTGGCACAATCTCATATTGATACTGACAACGCCATTAAAGCGAGTCGAATGACGTATAGTATTTTTAGAAATAATTTATACCTAGAGGTGTTGCCAATGTTTTTTGGAGAACAAGTTTTAGAAACAGGAATCTTTTTCCCAGCCGGAGATACAGGCGCAGCTTATGTTTCCAGAAATGATTTAGCCGAAGCGGTTGCCAATGTCTTGATTGCTGAAAATAACAAAAGTAAAGAATATGCGATGAATAATGTTGAAAATTATTCGATGAAAAAAAGCGCGGATATTTTGAGCAAAATAACCAATACTACGGTTAGTTATACCAGTCCAAGTCCTGAGATTTATTCAGATGTATTGACAAAAGCTGGCGTTCCAGGAGAATATGTTGGAATGTTTGTAGGTTTTGGAGCAGCGATTGAACAAGGTGAATTTTATGCCGATTCAACGGATTTAGAAAATTTATTGGGTAGAAAACCTGTTTCATTGGAAGATTTCTTGAAGCAAACGTACGCAAAATAAGAGCAATAGGATTAAGATTAAAAAAACGGACAATATTATTTGTTCGTTTTTTTGTTAATTGAATACCTGAACGGAAAAGATTTTTTACATTTAAGAATTATTTAGACAATAACATTTTATGAATACATTAAACGATTTACATAAAATTTCAGGCACTTTTTCGAACACCAAAAAAATGCCCGTATTGTTCATGGGACACGGAAGCCCAATGAATGCCATTCAAGAAAACCAGTTTGTGACTGACATTCGAAATGTGGCCAAAACATTGCCACAACCTAATGCTATTTTGTGTATTTCGGCGCATTGGTTTACCAATGGAACCAAGGTCACTGCGATGGAAATACCACGAACGATTCACGATTTTGGAGGCTTTCCCCAAGCCTTGTTTGCGGTGCAATATCCAGCGAAAGGAAGTCCAGAATTAGCCGTCGAAACCAAGGAATTATTGAAACCAATTGAAGTGGAATTGGACGAACATTGGGGTTTAGACCACGGAACTTGGAGTGTCATAAAACATTTATATCCCGAAGCCAACGTTCCCGTAATCCAGTTGAGTATTGATTATACCAAATCGCCGCAATACCATTTTGAATTGGCCAAGAAATTGAGCGATTTACGCCAAAAAGGAATCCTGATAATTGGCAGCGGTAATATTGTACATAACTTGAGATTGGTCGATTTTCCTAATTTTGACAAAGACAATTACGGTTACGATTGGGCGATTGAAGCTCGAGAAACTGTAAACAATTATTTGTTGGACGGCAATTTCCAACCGCTTATTGATTATGAAAAACAAAGCAAGGCTTTACAAATTGCAATTCCCACGCCAGACCATTATTTGCCCTTGATTTATACCTTGGGCTTGAAAGACAAAACCGAAGAATTGAGTTTGTTTAATGACAAATTAGTGGCAGGTTCGCTGAGTATGACTTCGGTGAAGATTATGTAGGGAAGTCATTTAAGAAAAATGTTTTTTTGTTATATTTGTAAAAATAAAAGTCATTATGAGTACAATAACTATTGAAGTCGATGAAAAACACATTTCGTTTGTCAAAACACTTTTGGAACATCTAAAAGGAGTTAGAAATGTGACCATAAATGAGGGAGATAGTCCTTATAATCCTGATTTTGTAAATTCAGTTCAAGAAGGTAGAGCCGAATATAAACGCGGTGAATGTACTACTATTTCCACCAAGGATTTATGGAAGTAAAACTAACCAAAAAAGCATTGGAGCATTTGGGGTTTTGGAAAAAATCAGGAAATAAAACCGTTCAAAAAAAGATTCAACTTCTGATTGAAGACATAACGAAAAATCCATTTGAAGGTATTGGAAAACCCGAGGCATTAAAATATAATTTACAAGAAACTTGGTCTAGAAAAATTAGCGAAGAACATCGTATTGTTTATGAAATCCCTGACGAAGGTGTTTTTATTGATATATAGTTTGAAAGGGCATTATACCGATTTAGATATTTAAAATTGAACCTCACTCTAAAATTTAGTGGGGTTTTGTTTTTATGGATGAGTTTGTTCAATGACAAATTAGTGGCGGGTTCATTGAGTATGACTTCGGTGAAGATTATGTAGATTGGTTTTGTGGGAAAATGGTATATTTGAAAAAATGTTTTATGAGTACAGAAAATAATAAACGAGAGAATGGCATCGAATTATCTTTAATTAATGAGGTAGTTGGAGATAATTTAAAAGATATGATTATTGACAGTGCTGAGATAGCTCTTGATAATTTTTTAGAAGATGGAGTTTTAAAAGAAATCCCATTTTTTGGATCATTATATAAGGGAACAAAAGCTATAATAGGAATTAAAGAAAATATATTTGCGAAAAAGATATATAAATTCTTGATTGAAATAAAAGATATTCCTCAATCTGAAAGAGAAATTTTTATCAATAAATTGGAAGAAAATGATGAGTTCAGACAAAAGGTAGGTGAAAAACTTATTGTTCTTATTGAGCAACTTGATGATTTAGAAAAACCAACTATAATTGGTAAATTTTTTAAGGCAAATATTGAAGGTAATTTAAGTTATTACGAATTCTTAAAACTTTCATCTGTTATTCAAAAATCGTTCTTGCCAGACATTAAAAAATTAAAAAAAGAAAGAGGTTATGCTTACATAAACAGAGATGATGAAGCACAATATGTTAGTTTAGGAATTTATTCTATGAAAATAGAAAGAGATAATTCAGCATCACGTGTAGCAAGAACACAAACTAGTCTTTCAAATATTTCATTTAAAACAATTTACAAATTAAATCATTTAGGGCAAAAATTAATTGATTTTGGTTTAAATTAATTTCATTAAAATAACATTAAACGTTTTATTATGGATTCGAGAAGTGAATTAATAACCAAATATGAGAGGAACCTTGTTTTTATAGACAAATTTAAAATGGTTTATAAAAATTTTCTAGACAAAACTGATACTTGGGATAAATATGCTTTTATTGATTCGAATATTAGCAATAGAAATTATTTTGAAACACTTAATCAAATCTACGAACAAGAATATTCTGAACAACAACATCTTGCTGTAAAAACTGTTTTTATTCATAAAGACGCAATTTCTGATTATATTAGGAATCTTGATTTACAATATAATAATCTTAAACTGCTTTATGATGATATCGTTTCTAAAAGTGCCAGATTATTAGATTCTTAATATATAAAATAAAGATATTAATTTATGCCCGTTACCCTTTTCCTAATCAACATTTATGAAACAATTACCGTCTAATAATTCAGATTTTATTCTTTATACCTCTCCTGATGGAGAAGTTCGGGTTGATGTTTTTGTAAATGACGAAACCGTTTGGTTAACGCAAAAAGCTATTGGTGAACTTTTTGGTGTTCAACGACCTGCGATTACCAAACATTTGGGAAATATATTTTTATCAGGAGAATTAGTCGAAAATTCAGTTAGTTCCATTTTGGAACATACTGCCGAAGATGGTAAATCTTATCAAACTAAATTTTATAATCTTGATGTTATTATTTCTGTTGGTTATCGTGTAAATTCAAAGCAAGCTACCCAATTTAGGATCTGGGCAACCAAAACTTTAAAGGAATTCATCATAAAAGGCTTTACTTTAGACGATAAGCGATTAAAACAAGGAGGTCAGGTTTTTGGAAAGGATTATTTTGAAGAATTACTGGAAAGAATCAGGGAAATCCGAGCATCGGAAAGACGATTCTATCAAAAAATAACAGATATATTTTCGCAATGCAGCGTTGATTATGATGCTAAATCAGAATTGACAGCCAATTTTTATAAAACAGTACAAAATAAATTGCATTGGGCAATTACAGGAAATACCGCGGCAGAAATAATTGATAAAAGAGCCGATGTTGCCAAACCCAATATGGGTTTAACGACTTGGAAAAATTCGCCTGACGGAAAAATTCTAAAGTCGGATACTGAAATTGCAAAAAACTATTTGTCTGAAAAAGAGATTCGAGAATTGAATAGATTGGTCGAATTGTATTTGAACTTTGCCGAACTTCAAGCTGAAAGAAGTATTCCAACAAAAATGAAAGAGTGGGTTGAAATTTTAGATTCATTTTTAAAATTAAACCGCTACGAATTACTAAATAATTCGGGGAGTATTTCCCATAATCAAGCAATATCTAAAGCCGAAACCGAATATCAAAAATTCAGAATTATCCAAGATCAAAAATTTATTTCAGATTTTGATAAAGAAATTAAAAATATAAAAAAGTAATGAAAATAATAGCAGTCATTCCCGCACGTTACGCCTCAA
>NZ_JAQTPQ010000236.1 GCF_028712645.1 Flavobacterium sp.
ATTTCTTTGTCATCAGCTGGAACAATATACCAAGGAGCAATTTCAGAAGCAGTTTTATTAATCGCTTCCTCATAATATTTCATATATTCTTCCCAATGTTCGCGTTCTTTCAAATCACCTAGCGAAAA
The DNA here is from genome assembly GCF_028712645.1 of Flavobacterium sp. Lineage (GTDB taxonomy): Bacteria > Bacteroidota > Bacteroidia > Flavobacteriales > Flavobacteriaceae > Flavobacterium. The sequence goes on from NZ_JAQTPQ010000236.1 coordinate 129, forward strand.
TTTCCAATGATGTTTTTCTTCATTTAATCTTCGCAGTAAGCGCTTTCTTTGCTCTTCTTTGCTCAAATGAAAATAGAATTTCATTACAATCGTTCCATTTTGCGAAATATGCTTCTCGAAATTATTGATTTGTTCCATCCGATTTTCCCAGAACTGCGGAGTAATATCCTCTACTTTTTCAATTCCAGGCAAATTCTCATTCAAAATATATTCAGGATGCACTCGAGTCACCAAAACATTTTCGTAATGTGTCCTATTGAAAACCGCAAACTTTCCTTTTTCAGGTAAAGCAAGGTAATGTCTCCATAAATAATCGTGCTCTAATTCGGTTGAATTCGGTGTTTTAAAACTATGAACCTCAACACCACGCGGATTAAATTCTTTGAAAACTTCTCGAATCAAACTATCTTTCCCTGATGTATCCATTCCTTGCAGACAAATTAAAACGCCATAGCGATTGTGAGCATACATCACGTCTTGCAGCTCGCTCAGTTTAGCTTGAACTTCATACAATTTATCTTCTTTATCTCCCTCAGAAGCATCATTAAACAAATTCGTAGGGATTTTTGACAACTCGATTTTGCCAGTAACTTTAAAATCATCTGGATTTATAGACTTCATAAGAAATAATTTATATTTGTAAAAATAACTAAAAAAACATTCTAAAAGTAGCATTGTGAGAAACGTGGTAATCAAGAACTATTTTCAGTTATTCATTATAATCTTTTAAAAAAAAGATTTCCGCATAAATCAATATTTTAACACTTTAAATTGAACAAAGAAAAATGAATCCATTATTAAACAAAAATCTATTTCTTATCAAAGAGCAAATAGGAATGTTCCGAGCAGCAAACATTTATGATATTTTCGATCCTGAAACCAATCAGCACTTAATGACAAGTAAAGAGCCAAATTTAGGCTTTTTTACCAAAATAATTCGATTTACAAAATACAAAAAAATGACACCATTCAACGTTCTTGTAAGCGAAACTTCAGGCAAAAAAATAGTAAACATAAAACGTGGCACTACTTTTTTTCGTTCTGATGTTCAAGTTTTTGATGATCGAGATCAACTTATTGGCTATTTCAGACAAAAATTTTGGTCAATGGGAGGAAAATTTGAAATTATCGATAAAAACCAAAAACCAGTTTGTACCCTTCAAGGAAAATGGACTGGTTGGGATTTTAAATTCATAAAAGACAACACAGAACTGGGTTTTGTAAACAAAAAATGGGCAGGAATTGGTAAAGAATTTTTTACTTCGGCAGATAATTATGTCCTTTCCATAAACGAAAATGTCGCTCAAGATTCTGTCGAAAGACAACTCATTTTTGCGGCCGTTATGGTTATAGATATGGTTTTAAAGGAATAAATTTGACAACTTTCAAAAACTAGCCAAAGAAGGATTATCCAATAACGAGGAAGGTAACAAATCTGAATTTATTCGCTTGGTAGAAACCGTAAAATAAAATACTAAAAAAGCTTCCAGCCTTTGAAAGGCTGGAAGCTTTGATGAATATTAAACCAAAATTTTAAATTTACCCTATTTGGACTTTTTCAAATTCCCCCTTTGGGGGTTAGGGGGCAAACTCCATTCTCACACTTCCGTCATCATCAATTTTAGTCAAATTGATTTCTTGTAAAGTATTAACTAAGTCTGGGTTCCAAGGTGTTTTTACACGAACATAATTTTCGGTAAAACCGTGAATGTAACCTTCTTTATTTTCGCTTTCAAAAAGTATCGTTCTCTTTGTTCCAATCTGACTTTCATAAAAAGCACGACGTTTTTTTACAGATAAACTTCTCAACATTTTGCTTCTTTTTGCTCGAACATTGGCTGGAATAACACCTTCCATTTCGGCAGCCTCTGTATTATCACGTTCTGAATAGGTAAAAACGTGTAAATAAGAAATAGCTAAATCATTAAGAAAATGATATGTTTCTAAGAAATGTTCATCAGTTTCTCCAGGAAAACCAACAATTACATCGACACCTATGCAAGCATCGGGCATTACTTCGCGAATCTTATTTACTCGTTCGGTATAGATTTCTCGAAGGTAACGACGTTTCATCAATTTTAGGATTTCATTGCTTCCGCTTTGCAACGGAATATGAAAATGAGGAACAAAACTTCGACTTTTAGATACAAATTCAATCGTTTCGTTTTTCAATAAATTGGGTTCTATAGACGAAATTCGTAAACGCTCAATTCCTTCTACTTTATCCAACTCCTGAACTAATTCCAAAAATGTATGTTCGTGCTTTTTGTTGCCAAATTCTCCTTTTCCGTAATCACCGATATTCACTCCAGTCAAGACAATTTCTTTAATTCCTTGTTCTGAAATTTCTTTGGCATTTTTCAATACATTTTCGAGATCGTCACTTCTCGAAATTCCTCTAGCCAACGGAATCGTGCAATAGGTACATTTATAATCGCAACCGTCTTGGACTTTAAGGAAAGCGCGAGTTCTGTCGCCAATGGAATAACTTCCTACATAAAAATCAGCATCTTCAATTTCGCAAGAATGCACTTCGCCAAAATCATTTTTGGATAAATCATTAATATAATCAGTGATTTTAAACTTTTCGGTAGCTCCCAAAACCAAGTCAACTCCATCAACATTTGCCAATTCTTCGGGTTTGAGTTGAGCATAACAACCAATGGCAGCAACAAAAGCTTTATCATTGAGTTTCATTGCTTTTCGCACGACTTGCTTGAATTGTTTATCGGCATTTTCAGTTACAGAACACGTATTAACAACATACATATCAGCAACTTCTTCAAAATCGACGCGGTCAAAACCTTCGTCTTCAAAATTTCGGGCAATGGTAGAGGTTTCCGAAAAATTTAATTTGCAACCTAGCGTGTAGAACGCTACTTTCTTTCTTTTTTCCATAAAGTAACTCAATTAATGAAATCGTTGTCAAAAAATTGAGTGTGCAAATTTACGTATAAATTGTAAGATTTAAAATTGGATTATCATTATATTTGTAAATTAGGTTTTAAAACTAAAAATTATGCAACCGACTAATTTACAAAAAGATAAACTGGACTTAATTGAAAAAATTATCCATACGGAAGATCAAAGCACATTGGATTTCTTGAAAAATGTCTTAAATGACGAACCTTTGGAATATCAATTAAGTGAAGACCAAAAAAATATTGTTCGAGAAAGTGCCGAAAACTATTTGTCAGGAAAAGACAAAGGAAAATCTTGGGAAGAAGTTAAATCTAAATTACTTTCAAAACGAAATGGGTAAATTGAAAGAAGTTCTTTCAATTCAGGCTGAAAACGAATTGGAAGACGCATTATATTTCTATGATTTAATTTCAACAAAAATCGGAGACAACTTTCTAAATCAAATCAATACTTGTATAGAATCTATTTTGTTAAATCCAGAAACTTACAAATTAGAATTTGATGTTTATCGTCAAGCAGTTGTGAAAAAATTTCCATTTGTCATCATTTACACTAAAATTGATTCCATAATTTTAATTTCAGCCATTTTTCATACCAGCAAAAATCCAGACAAAAAGTTTAGATAATTAGTTTTGGTTTTCTCACAAAACAAATAAAAAAACCACAACTACTAACGCAATTATAGCTTTTCAAATTTTAAGATTATCCTATTTTAAAATTAATCTTTCCTCCATTTTTTAGTTTCCTCAAAAACGTGTTCTAAAATTGCGGCTTCTTTTTCATCTAAATCTATATTTCTGCGACTCATTACTAAGCGTGCAGTTTCAAAAGCCTTTTTTGTAACATAAGTAGTAAACCCTGAAGCTCCTCCCCAAGAGAAACTTGGCACAAAGTTACGCGGAAATCCAGCACCAAAAATATTAGCACTCACACCAACTACTGTTCCTGTATTGAACATTGTGTTAATTCCACATTTACTGTGGTCTCCCATCATTAATCCACAAAATTGAAGTCCTGTTTTGGCAAAACCTTCTTTTTCATAACTCCAAAGTTTAACCTCTTCGTAATTATTTTTTAGGTTTGAATTATTACTATCTGCACCAATATTACAAAATTCGCCAAGAACAGAATCGCCTAAAAATCCGTCGTGTCCTTTATTAGAATACGAAAAAAGAACAGCGTTTTTTACTTCACCGCCAATTCTAGAATAAGGACCAACCGTTGTTGCTCCATAAATTTTGGCAGCCATTTTTATTTGTGCATTTTCACATAAGGCTAATGGCCCTCGAATAACAGAACCTTCCATTATTTCTGCATTTTTCCCAATATAAATAGGTCCAGACGAAGCATTCAGCGTAACAAATTCTAGCTTTGCCCCTTCTTCAATAAATATATTTTCTTTTGCAATGGCATTAACACTTTTCGGTATTGGTTGTGATTTTCTGTCTTCGGTCAACAATTCGAAATCTTCACGAATTGCTGCATCATTATTGGAGAAAATATCCCAAGTATGTTCGACTCTAATACAATCTCCTTCAAATTCTATAATTTCATAAGTGTCAAAATCAACTTCTTCTTGATTTTCACTAGTGTAAAAAGCAATAACTTCATCACCTTTGAAAATAGCTTGGTTCAATCCGAGATTACTTACCATCTCGGATAAAATTGTATTGGGAAGAAAGGAAGCATTTATCATTACATTTTCTTCCATTTCAACCATTGGAAACTTATCCGACAAATATTCTTCCGTTAGAGTTGTTGTGGTTGAACCCAAACGCATTTCCCATTTTTGACGAATGGTCATAATTCCAATTAAAATATCGGCAACAGGACGTGTAAATGTAAAAGGCAATAGAGCATTTCTAGTTGGTCCGTCGAAAAGTATATAATTCATAGTTCTTTTGTTAGGAACAAGTCGTGACTTGTCCGTACTTACAGTTTTCAAAGTTACAAAGTTTTGGATAGCAATTAAAATAAAAAAACTCCCCAAAAATGGAGAGTTTTATATAATTTTTAAACTGATAAATATTATTTACCGTGTTTAGCGTATTTAGTTTTGAATTTATCGATACGACCCGCAGTATCAATAAGTTTAGATTTACCTGTGTAAAAAGGGTGAGAAGTTCTAGATATCTCCATTTTTACAACTGGATATTCAACACCATCAACTGTGATTGTTTCTCTTGTATCTGCAGTAGATTTAGTAATAAACACGTCTTCGTTAGACATATCTTTAAATGCAACTAATCTGTAATTTTCTGGGTGAATTCCTTTTTTCATCTTTATTTTTATTTATTTTTTTGAGCGTTTTAATTTTGAAGCTTTCTCTCTTTAGGAAAAAGGTGTAAATGCAACTACTCTTTTTGTTTAAAACTCTTTAAATTATTTTGAGTGTGCAAATTTACAATTATTTTTCAATAATCAAATCTTTGCGCAGCTTTTTTTATATAATTGTAAAAAACGATTTTTGTCGGTGGATATATTGGGAATTGCTATATTTGTGG
>NZ_JAQTPQ010000022.1 GCF_028712645.1 Flavobacterium sp.
GTCCAAGCTGAGCCAAATTGCTTTTCTGCTTCTTCTTTAAATGCTGCTTTAAAGTTGTCAATTGAGCCGAATCGTTTTGTAATTGCAGGTGTCAAACTGTCTTTTACGACTTCTCCAGTTTTTGGTGTCATACATTTAAAATATAGAGAATGGTTGTAATATCCGCCAGCATTATTCCTGATTTCATCATTATTTGGGTCTAATTTTGCCAAAATTTCTTCGATGGTCAAGTTCTCTAAATCTGTTCCTGCCAAGGCTTTGTTCAAATTATTGGCGTAAGACAAATAATGTTTGGAGTAATGCATTTCCATAGTCAATGCTGATACATTTGGTGCCAAGGCATCGTAAGTATAAGGTAATTTTTCTAATTGAAAAGCACCATCATTTGCCTTCACATCATCAGGATGTCCTATGGCTATTTTTTCTTGGGCTGTTGGCAATGGCACTTCAACCACTTCGGTGAGTTTTTTGTCGTTACAAGAAAGTAAAACGGTAGTTAAAAGTAAACCAGATATTAGAAAATGAATCTTTTTCATAGTGAGAACTATTTTTCCAATAAGGAATTTATAATTTCAATGTATTGTTCTTTGGCCTCATCAACAGATAAATGACTTATTTGAATCCAAGCATTGGTTTTGAAAGCATTTCTTAAATCAAAATGTTCCGATTGATTGTAATTTGCAGTTCCAAAAGTGGCTTGTTTATAAAAGGCATAAAGCCGTAGCATCACATCTGGAGGTAATTCGGTGTGACTCATATTCGAAGCAATTTCAAATGCTTCTTGAAATCGGGTATCTAAATCTTTTTTGGTCATTCCGCTTTTGTTGCAATTATTGTTTTCCCACCAATGGCTTTTTGATTAAGGGTGACATTTATGGGTGTTCCCAAAGGTAAAAACACGTCAACTCTTGAGCCAAATTTGATAAATCCTGCGTCTTCAGCTTGAGTTACCTGCATTCCTTCTTCGGCATAATTGACGATTCTTCGTGCTAACGCTCCAGCTATTTGGCGATAAAGAACTTTACCGAAAGTTTTATTTTCGATTACAATCGTGGTTCTTTCGTTTTCTTCGCTTGCTTTTGGATGCCAAGCTACCAAAAATTTCCCTGGATGGTATTTACTGAATTTTACAATTCCGCTAAGGGCATAACGGGTTACGTGAACATTGATAGGCGACATGAATATAGAAACCTGAATGCGTTTTTCTTTGAAATATTCGCCTTCGTAAACTTCTTCTATCACAACCACTTTTCCGTCAACAGGAGATAAAATTTGGTCTTCGTTTTTTATGAAGTTTCGTTTTGGGTTTCTGAAAAATTGTAAAATGATAATCAAAAACACAAAAGTGACAATTTGAACGGACATTCTAATCCAATTGGTGTCAATGAATTTATCGGACAATAAAAGTACAACTGCCGTAAAAACAGTTCCGAATAAAATGGATTGAGCGCCTTCTTTATGAAACATAGTTTAAAATTTGGTAAAACAAAAATACAATTGGTGCCACAAATATAATACTATCTAGTCGATCTAGAATGCCTCCGTGGCCAGGCATTATTTTTCCGCTATCTTTTACTCCTGCAATACGTTTAAATTTCGATTCGATTAAGTCACCAATTGTTCCAAAAATACCCACGATTAGGGCTATTGATGTCCAGATTAGTATTGATTTTTCGCTAAATTCTGGTTTTGGTTTTATGTAGAATTTAGAAATTAAAAAACCAGCCAAAACTGCAAAAATGATGCCTCCTAGGAATCCTTCTATGGTTTTCTTGGGAGATATTTTTTCAAATAATTTGTGAGTACCTATTGATTTACCTACGATGTAAGCAAAAGTATCATTGGTCCATATTATGATGAATAATCCAATAATTATCTTGGGATTATAATCATTAATTCCAAATGAAATTTTAGTGATAAAAATGAAAGGCAATGTAATATAACCCAAAAGGTATAAATATTTAGAAGAAGTACTTATTTCTTGAACGGAATCATAAAATAAGAATAAGATACATTTAACGGAAACAACAATAGTTACTGCTAAAAGGATAAGATTTAGTTGTTGTATGTTTATGTTTAAATCAATTTTTGATTGAAAAATACTATTTAAAAAAGCAGACGTTTGTTTGTTATAATGGCTAACTAAAGTAATAATAGCATAAACAGAAATTCCTGATAGAATTGGAATAAAACTATTGATTTTCACTAAATGAGAAAATTCATAAATAGTGATAATTAAAAAAACTCCAAATAAGATAAAAAAAGTTTCCGTTGAATAAAGGATTGAAGCTAGCAATAAAATTACATAAATAGCACCAGATATTGATCTCTTGAGTGTTTCATTCATTTTAAAGATCTTCTAAAAGCAATAAATATAGATTTTTGGCGGAACTTCCGTATTGGGTGAAATCTTCCTCTTCAACTTTTTCGAAATATTTTATTGTAGTAATATTTGTTGGATAATCTTTGACGTATTTATTTTTAATAACACTTAGTCCGTCACTTTTTGTTCCAATAATCTGGCTAGTTGTTGCTATAACAATGATATTGGCTGGAAGTTCGTTTGGTTTATGCTGCTTAATTTGTTTGGAAGAAAACAATATTGAACCTTCATCAGCAATCACGTTTTCACAGTTTGCTAGAAGAAACGATGGGCTTTTTGGTTTGTGATATGTAATTTTATTTTCTTCGAGCATACTAAAAAGCTTAGGCTCATAACACAAAGCTTCGCTTTCAAACCAGTCATTTTCTTCTAGTATATTTTCAAATTGGTCATTTACTTCGGTTTCATTTTCACAGTACAAAAATTTACCTCCATTTTTTTTGAAATTATAGATAAACTGCTCATCTAGTGGAGCATTGATGTCAGGAGAATATTTGCTATATTCTTTATCTTTTTCTTCTTCTGAAGGCGGATTATTAGTGCCAAAAATTTTTCTGAAAAGACTCATATTTTTTTAAACTACTATTGTTTGTTATTTAAAACCGTTCAAAGATAAAAAAATCTTAATTCAAAAGTCATTTTTGAATTAAGATTTTAAAAATTATGTAAATTATATGCTATTAAGATACTACTTCTTCAAGATTGGAATCAAAAGTTCTTCTTCCGAAAATAGCTTCTAAGTCGTCTTTGAAAATAACTTCTTTTTCAATCAAAATGTCAGCAAGTTGATGCAATTTATCTTTATTTTCTTCCAATATTTTAATGGCTCTTTCGTATTGACTTTCTATCAACAATGAGATTTCCTTGTCAATAATCATCGCAGTTTCTTCAGAATAAGGTTTAGAAAAACTGTATTCGCTTTGTCCGCTTGAATCGTAATAAGTAACATTTCCTATTTTATCATTCAACCCATAAATGGTTACCATTGCTCGAGCTTGTCGAGTTACTTTTTCTAAATCACTCAATGCTCCAGTAGAAATTCTGTCAAAAGTTACTTTCTCTGCCGCTCTTCCTCCCATTGTAGCACACATTTCATCTAGCATTTGGTCAGTGCGAACAATCAAGCGTTCTTCTGGCAAATACCAAGCCGCTCCAAGACTTTGGCCTCTAGGAACAATCGTTACTTTTATTAGTGGTGCTGCGTGTTCAAGCATCCAACTCACTGTTGCGTGTCCCGCTTCGTGAATGGCAATCGCTTTCTTTTCGTCTGGAGTTACAATTTTATTTTTCTTTTCTAATCCACCTACAATTCTATCTACGGCATCAAGGAAATCTTGTTTATCTACTGCGGTTTTATTATTTCTTGCAGCAATCAAGGCAGCTTCATTACAAACATTTGCAATATCTGCTCCTGAAAATCCTGGAGTTTGTTTTGCTAAAAACTCGGTATCAAGACCTTCAATTTTTTTCAATGGAGCAAGGTGAACTTCAAAAATTTCTGCACGTTCACGAATATCGGGTAAGTCAACAAATATTTGTCTGTCAAAACGACCTGCACGCATTAAGGCTTTATCAAGAACATCTGCTCTGTTAGTTGCAGCTAAAACAATAACATTCGAATTGGTTCCAAAACCGTCCATTTCGGTTAGTAATTGGTTCAATGTATTTTCACGTTCGTCGTTTCCGCCAGACATATTATTTTTCCCTCTTGCTCTTCCCACAGCATCAATTTCATCGATAAAAATGATTGCTGGTGATTTTTCTTTGGCTTGTTTAAACAAGTCACGTACTCTCGATGCACCAACACCTACAAACATTTCCACGAAATCAGAACCTGATAATGAGAAGAATGGAACTTGCGCTTCACCAGCTACAGCTTTCGCTAATAATGTTTTTCCTGTTCCTGGAGGACCAACAAGTAAAGCACCTTTCGGAATTTTTCCTCCCAGATTGGTATATTTTTCAGGGTTTTTCAAGAATTCTACAATTTCCTGAATTTCTTCTTTAGCACCTTCTAAACCTGCTACATCTTTGAAAGAAGTTTTAATATCCGTTTTTTCGTCAAAAAGCTTAGCTTTCGATTTTCCAATATTGAAAATTTGTCCGCCACCACCACCTGTGCCACCTGACATTCTTCGCATAATGAATATCCAAACCCCAATGATGATGATGATTGGCAATAAGCTTACTAATATGTCTGTCCAATTATTTTTTGGTAAGAAATTAAAATCTTTCAATTTTCCTGCAGCTACTGCTTTCTCTAATTTAGTTTGGAAAAGTTGATCATTTCCAATAATGAAAGTATAGTGAGGTCCTTTGTTAGGACGATCTAACATATCTTTTGCTACTTTTTTATTAGCGGGTTCCTTTAATGCTGAAGCAGTCAGATAAACTTCTGCCTCAGATTTATTGTAAACTATCACTTTTTCAATCTCACCTTTTTCAAGATACGCATTAAAGCTGGAAGAGGTTAATTGTGCTGGTTCCGAAAAGTTAGAACCTCCTGTTAAAACACTTATTGTCAAGAAAATCAGTGCTATTGCGGTATAGACTAACCACGGACTAACCTTGAATTTATTCGAATTTGGATTGTTATCTTTAGCCATTTCAGTTTCTTACTTTAGTATTTATTTTCAATTTTGGTAATTTTGGCATCACCCCAAAGGCTTTCGATATTATAATATTCTCGAATGTGTTTCTGGAAAACATGCACCACGATATTTACATAGTCCATAAGAACCCATTCGGCATTATCAGTGCCTTCAACGTGCCAAGGCTTGTCTTTTAATTCTTTAGAAACTGTTTTTTGAATAGAGTTAACGATGGCGTTAACTTGTGTGTTTGAATTACCGTTGCAGATGATAAAATAGTCACAAACGGCGGTGTCTATTTCTCTTAAATCCAGAATATCTATGTCATTTCCTTTTACTTCTTCGATTCCTTTGATGATGTTTGCCAATAGAACATCATTATTTACTGTCTTTTTTGCCATGAATTATTTTTAAATAAGTTTGTAAAGTTACCATTTTTTGTGATTATTTTTGAACCTTAACACAATATTAAATTCTCTTCCACAAATAACTTCTTATGAAACTAATCAAACTCGATGCCATAGATTCCACAAATGAATTCCTGAAAGGATTATCGAGTAATCAAATATTAGAAAACTTCACCGTGGTTAGTGCCGAAAACCAGAGCAAAGGTAAGGGACAAATGGGCTCTGTTTGGACTTCTGAGCCTAGTAAGAACTTAATAATGAGTGTTTTGGTCAAGGATTTTTTAACAGATAGTGGTCGTATTTTTAATGTAAATATTGCAGTATCACTCGCGGTTATTCAGGTTTTAGAAACGCTGAACATTCCCGAATTAAGTATAAAATGGCCAAACGACATAATGTCATATAATAAAAAAATTGGCGGAATTTTAATTGAAAACAGTATAAAAAGTAACGGAACCATCATTTCAATTGTGGGTTTAGGACTGAATGTCAACCAAACTGATTTTGAAGATTTGCCAAAAGCATCTTCCTTGGCTGTTATTTGCAAGACTACTTTTGACAAGGAAGAGATTCTTCTGAAGATTGTCGAAAAATTGGAACAAAATATAAAATATTGGAATCAAAAGGCTGATTTATTATGGGAGGAATATACAAATAAACTATTCAAAAAAGGAATTCCAATGCCTTTTTCAGATCAAAATGACCAAAATTTTATGGGAATTATTCAAGGTGTAAATACTATTGGAAAACTAGAAATTCTTCTAGAAAATGATTCAATTTCTGAGTTTGATATCAAAGAAATTCAAATGTTGTATTGAGTATTTACTGTTGCCTTAAAACAAAAAAACCTTTCAGTTTTTTACCAAAAGGTTTTTGCATATAAGAAAAAGAAATTAGGGATTTACAATTTCCCCATATTTCCTGCCAAAGTTTCGATGAATTTTGAAATAGGACCTTTAATCATCATCGCCATCATTGCATTGAATTCGCCTTCAAAGTCTAATTTCACATCACTTGAATTATCTGAGATAGCATTGATTGTTGCAGTTAAAGTGAAGGATAATTTATCACTCGCCGAACCCAAAACTATTTTGTTTGGTGCCGCTTTTTCTTTTGTTTTTAGTTTTATTTCGGGCATTCCCTTTAATCCAAAAATAAAAGAATCATCGCTAGTCACTTCAAATTTCGCAATATTTTCAGGCATTAATTTCTCGAAATTTCGTACATCGCTTAATAAATCAAATAATTCTTGTGCTGATTTTTCGACAGTAACTTTGGGGCTTTCTAGGTTCATTTTTTATTTTCTTAATTGAATATTTAAAGTAATGTTCTTCTTTTTTTTGGAATGTTAGACTTTTACACCCCAAGTTGACGGACTCAAGTTCCATTCTCTCAAAGTTTCTTCTTCTTCCTCGGTGATGTATTTTTTGGCAACAGCTAAATTCAATAAATTTTGATAATTGCTCAAAGTTAATAAATCAACATTAGCTTTTTTGAAATTTTCTTGAGCAATGTCAAAACCATAAGTAAATATCGCAGCCATTCCTTTTACATTTGCACCTGCAGCTCGTAAAGCTTCTACAGCAAGTAAGCTACTGTTTCCAGTACTTATCAAATCTTCGACAATAACTACATTTTGTCCTTTTTGTAAAAAACCTTCGACTTGGTTTTGTCTTCCGTGTTTTTTTGGTTCTGGACGAACATAAACGAATGGCAAGCCTAAACTTTCAGCAACAAGCATTCCAATTCCTATTGCTCCAGTGGCTACACCAGCAATTACATCAGGTTTTCCAAATTGTTTTTCAATATGTTTAGAAAATTCGTCTCGCACATAATTTCTTATAGCTGGAAATGAGAGAATTATCCGATTGTCACAATAAATCGGTGATTGCCATCCTGAAGCCCACGTAAAAGGATTTCTTGGATTCAATTTAATTGCATTTATTTGCAAAAGTAATTCGGCAGTTTTTTCGGCGGTATCTTTATTAAATATCATAGTACAAATGTATAAAGTTTTTGTGAACGACAAACCACTTTTTTTGACAAATGAAATCTCAAAGGAGACTAATTTTCAGATTTTTTTATTAGAAAGTATTGACATTAAGCAACTTATTGTTAAAATGTTTCAAAATAAAATTCAGAAGGCTTATTTGTATCATCCTGATGAAAAGCAGATTATGAAAACCCTGAAATCAAAAATCCCCGTAAATAAAGCTGGTGGAGGATTGGTTTATAACAAAAAAGGGGAAGTTTTATTTATTTTCAGAGGTGGAAAATGGGATTTACCAAAAGGTGGAACTGAAAAAGGGGAAGAAATTGAAGAAACAGCAATGCGCGAAGTCGAGGAAGAAACTGGAGTAAATAAGTTAACTGTTACCAAAAAACTTCAAAAAACCTACCACGTTTTCAAGCGTAGTGGTAATTATAAACTCAAAATAACACATTGGTTCGAAATGCATTCTGATTTTGACGGAATTCCTTTTGGACAAATCGAAGAAGGTATCGAAAAAGTGGCTTGGATTCATCCGAATGAAATGTCTGAAATATTAAAAAATTCTTATGAAAATATTAAACTATTGTTTGAAGAAGAAAAGCTCACTAAATAGGAATATTTTTTAATTCAACATTCATAACTTATAATTCATAATTCATTTTACCTTTGCAAAATGAATAAAAAACACCATTCCAATAATTTACTTCTCAATTTAGGTTTCGAAAGCCTAAACGAAATGCAAGTTGCTGCCCAAGAAACTATTTTGAGCGATAACAATGTTTTATTGCTTTCGCCAACAGGTTCTGGAAAAACACTCGCTTTCTTGTTGCCCATTTTCGAAATGTTGAAACCTGAAATTCTTTCTGTGCAATGTTTGATTCTAGTTCCATCAAGAGAATTAGGACTTCAGATTGAGCAAGTTTGGAAAAAAATGGGAACAGATTACAAAGTAAATGTTTGTTATGGAGGGCATTCCATCGATACTGAAATCAAGAATTTAAGTAATCCGCCGGCAGTTTTAATTGGGACTCCAGGAAGAATTGCTGACCATATTGACCGTGGTACTTTTCGTTTGGACAAAATTGAAACCTTAATTCTCGACGAATTTGATAAGTCTTTGCAGTTGGGTTTTCACGAGCAAATGTCATTCATCATTGGTAAATTATCTAAACTAAACAAGCGTGTTTTGGTTTCGGCGACTTCTGATATTGAAATTCCAAAATATACAAGAGTTGTCAATCCTACGATTTTGGATTTTATTCCAAACGAAGAAGAAACAAACAATCTTTCTATGAAAATGGTCGTTTCGAAAGAAAAAGATAAAATTGGAAGTTTGTTCAATTTAATTTGTTCGTTAAAATCACAATCAGCTTTGGTTTTTTGTAATCACAGAGACGCAGCAGAACGCATTAGCGACACTTTAAACGAAAAAGGAATTTATTCCACCTATTATCACGGCGGAATGGATCAGGACGAGCGAGAACGAGCTTTAATCCAATTCCGAAACGGAAGTGTGAGCTATTTAATCACAACCGATTTGGCAGCACGTGGACTCGATATTCCCGAAATGAAACACGTAATCCATTACCATTTACCATTAAAAGAAGACGAATTTACCCATAGAAATGGTAGAACTGCTCGTATGCTAGCTTCGGGAACAGCTTATATCATTGCTCACGATAGCGAAAAAAAGCTGGATTATATTGATTATGGAATGCCAGTTTTGAAAGTAGAAAATTCAACAACTTTACCAAAACCACCAGAATTTCAAACTATTTATATCAGTGGCGGAAAGAAAAATAAATTGAATAAAATTGATGTTGTTGGATTCTTTTCTCAAAAAGGAAAACTCGAAAAAGGCGATTTAGGATTAATCGAAGTGAAGGATTTTATTTCGTTTGCCGCCGTAAAATTCAACAAAGTAAAAGATTTACTTCACAATATCAAGGACGAAAAAATGAAAGGAAAGAAGTTCAAAATCGAAGTTGCCAGAAAGGTGATTAAGAAAGAAGAGGAGTAGTTCAGATTAAACATCTACATAAAAAAACAAAAACGTCTTGATTTCTCAGGACGTTTTCGTTTTTTTTGCTAACTGCTATAAGAGTGTTTTAGACGTTGTCTTTTATATTAATTCTCTATTTATTGAACTTTCAATTCCTTTCATTATCATTACATATAATTCTCTTGACAATTCTATATATACTTTTTCCTTTTCTTCTTTTTCAAACCACATATCATTCCAAGAACCCATTCCTCCAAAAACTAATGCTTTACTTGCAGACATTAATAATTGTCTATTTTTGATTTCATAATTTTCCCAACAGATTAAATCTGTATGATAAAAATCTATTTCTGGATTTTTATTTTCTAAAGTGATTTTACTATTCTCAAATGTTTTACCCCAATTTTCAGTAGTTTCTTGGTATGCAAATTCTGTAATTTTTTCAAGAATATTTTTTAAACTATTCCTGATTTCTATTATATCATATTGGCGATTAATTGTTGCTCTTTTGGAAATTGATTTACCATAAATTACGTTCCAAGGTTTATCTTTTATTTCTTTATTATGTTTCCAATTACTAATCCAAAAATCAGAGTAATTTTTATAAATACATTCAATATACCAATTTCCACCTCCGCCAACAAATGCAGAAGTTCTATAGTCATCGTCATTTTCTGATTGATAATATAGTGAAAGTTTTTGACAACCATTTTTTTTCAAAAAATCAAACCATTCAATTGGATTATTTGCAATTATAATTTCTGTGTCTTTAGTAAATATGTTTTTCTTCATTTCTCTAAAGTCAACAGTATTACAATGTTGGAAAGTTGAATTTTGAGGATAAAACGAATGAGTTTTATTCTGTTTTAAATATTCATTTCCATAAGATACAGTTGCAATTGTTTGGGCTAATATTCCTGTCATTTAGTTTTTTTAAAGATAATGGATAACTAACTGCTAACTATACTTTCTTCACGTATTGTGTAATAATTACAATCGTTTGTCCGTCAACTCTACCTTCAATATATTCGGCATTTTCGTGATCTAGTCTAATGTTACGAACCGCAGTTCCTTGTTTGGCAACCATACTGGAACCTTTCACTTTCAAATCTTTAATCAAAACTACTGAATCGCCAGTAGCAAGAATTACTCCGTTTACATCGCGATGTACAATTTTATTTTCATCTTCTTCGCCTTCGCCAGTGGCTTGAGCCCAAGCTAAAGTATCTTCATCTAAATACATCATATCTAGCAATTCTTTTGGCCAACCAGCTGCTCGCATTCTGCTTAACATTCTCCAAGCAACTACTTGCACTGCAGTGTGCTCGCTCCACATACTGTCATTTAAACATCTCCAATGATTCAAATCTACATTATCTGGATTTTCAATTTGGTCGATACAAGTCGAACAAGCCAATATACTTTCGTCAATTCCACCTTTTTTTGTTGGTAAAACGGTATATACTTTTAAGTTTTCTGTTGCAGCGCAAAGTTCACATTGAGAACCGCTACGTTTATGTAATGCTCTTTCCATTATATAGTTTTGTGTGTTTTATTTTTTGCAAAAATAGGGTTAAATAACGCTTATCGCAAATTTATGAGTAATTCTATTTTTTTACTTTAACTGCCTCTGGAACTAATAATTGATATTGACCATTATGTCGAATCACGTCTCTAACGATGCTGGAACTTATAAAAGACGTTTTTGCAGCGGTCAACAAAAATACGGTTTCAATTTTTGACAATCTTCTATTGGTGTGGGCGATGGCTTTTTCGAATTCGAAATCAGCAGGATTGCGCAATCCTCTTAGAATAAAATTGGCATTTATTCTATGACATAATTCGATTGTCAAGCCTTCATAAACAATGACGGAAACTTTTGGTTCGTTCTTGAAAGTCTCTTCGACAAAGCGTTTTCTGTCTTCAAGCGAAAACATATATTTTTTTTCGGCATTGACGCCAATGGCAATTACAATTTCGTCAAATAGTGGAATTCCTCTTCTTATGATATCTTCGTGACCTAGAGTTATTGGGTCAAAAGATCCTGGAAAAATAGCTTTTCTCATCTTTTTAGTTGAGTTTATTTAAAATAATCATTTATTCGGACAAAGCCAATTCAATAGCATTGCTAAACAAATCTTCCAATGAAATTCCAGCAGCTTTAGCTTGTTGTGGAATTAAACTTTCGGTGGTGAGGCCAGGAATGGTGTTCATTTCAAGCATATAAGGTTCTCCGTCCACAAAGATGAATTCGCTTCTAGAAAAACCTTTCATCTTTAAAACTTCGTAAGCACGTTTTGCCACTTCGCTCACTCTTTTTGTCATTTCGGCCGAGATTCTAGCCGGTGTAATTTCCTGTGATTTTCCTTGATATTTGGCTTCGTAATCGAAGAAATCATTCTCCGAAACTATTTCGGTTATAGGTAAAACGGTTATATTTCCTTTATAATTGATGACACCTACGGAAACTTCGGTGCCGTCAAGGAAACTTTCGATGATGATTTCGTTGTCTTCTTTGTAAGCGACTTCAATGGCGATTGGTAATTCGTTAGCTGTTTTTACTTTTGAAATTCCAAAACTGGAACCCGATTTATTGGGTTTTACAAAGCAAGGTAAACCAACGGTTTTTACAATTTTGTCAGTATCAATGTGTTCGCCTTTGTTTAAATAATAAGAAGTAGCGGTTTTGATTCCGTAAGGTTTTAAAACAGAAAGCATATCCCGTTTGTTGAACGTCAATGCAGCTTGATAATAATCGCAAGACGATTGTGGCATTCCTATTAATTCAAAATAAGCTTGCATCAATCCATCTTCGCCTGGAGTTCCGTGAATGGCGTTGAAAACACAGTCGAAAGTGATTTTTGTTCCATTTACTGTGGCTGAAAAATCGTTTTTGTCAATTGGAAATTCAGCATCGTTATCATCGACATAAACCCATTTTTCTTTAAAAATGTGAATTCGGAAACCTTTGAATTTAGTTTTGTCAAGAAATTGGTAAACGACGTTTCCGCTGATTAATGAGATTTTGTATTCGCTTGAATATCCGCCCATTATGATGGCAATGTTTTTCATTTTAAAAGTTTAAAAGTTTAATCGTTTAACCGATTAATCGATTAAACGTTTTCTAAACAAAATTAGAATTTTTTTTCGAACGAAATAGCTTTATCTTTGTGACTTATAAAAATAAATTTATGAGTTTACGTAAATATCTAGGTAGCCGCGTGTTTTTTACGCAATCATTAGCTGCGCTTGCCATCATTTTTGTTTTGGGTTACTTTTTTATGCATTGGTTGACTTTCACCACAGATCACGGTCACGAAATTACAGTGCCTAATTTAGCTAAATTGACCGAGGAACAGGTCGAAGAAAAATTGAATGAATTAGACTTGGATTATGTGCTTTTGGATAGTGTAGATTACAATAAAGATTATCCAAAATTTAGCGTTGTCGAGCAAGATCCTTTGCCTGGAGCCAAAGTAAAAGTGGGCAGAAAAGTCTATATCAAGATAAATGCTTCGGGATTTTCGTCGGTTCGAATTCCTGATTTAATTCAAAAAACGTATCGTGAAGCGTTGCCACCTTTAAAAGCTTTGGGACTTGAAGAAGGAACCATTATTTATATTCCGAATCTTGGAAAAGATATGGTGCTCGAAATGCGTTTCAAAGGACGAAATGTGAAAGTAGGCGATAGAGTTTTGAAAGCTTCCAAAATTGATTTGGTGTTGGGTGACGGTAAAGAAAGTTACTCCGAGCAAGTAGATAGCACGGCAACACCAACTGATCAAATGGCTCCAAATGAACAGTAATATTGATACTTCAGAAGATTTAGACGAAGAATTATTTGAGCATTATAGATTTGACGTTCCCAAAGGGCAATTGCTCTTGAGAATCGACAAGTATTTGATGAATATGATTCCGAATGCTACTCGAAATAAAATCCAAAATGCTGCGACTGGTGGTGATATTTATGTGAATGATGTTCCCGTAAAATCGAATTACAAAGTTAAACCTTTTGATGTGATACGTATTATGTTGTCGCATCCGCCGTTTGAAAATAGGGTTGACCCCGAAGATATTCCATTGAATATTGTTTATGAAGACGACGCACTTTTGTTAGTCAATAAACCACCCAATTTTGTGGTGCATCCAGGTCACGGAAATTATACGGGAACTTTAGTGAATGCTTTGGCGTTTCATTTTGAGAATTTGCCAATGAATAGTAGCGAACGTCCAGGACTAGTTCATCGAATTGACAAAGACACTTCAGGACTTCTTGTCATTGCTAAAACCGAAGCTGCAATGACGCATCTTGCCAAACAATTTGAAGCCAAAACAACCGAAAGAGAATACATCGCGATGGTTTGGGGAAATGTAGTTGCTGATGAAGGAACGATTGAAGGCAACATTGCTCGTCACGTAAAAGACCGAATGCAAATGGCTGTTTTTGCCGATCCCGAAATTGGGAAACCTGCTGTGACACATTATAAAGTGTTGGAACGTTTTGGTTATGTGACTTTAGTTTCTTGTATTCTCGAAACGGGACGAACACACCAAATCCGTGTTCACATGAAACACATTGGTCATCCACTTTTTAATGATGCCCGTTATGGTGGTGATTTAATTTTGAAAGGAACTACATTTACGAAATACAAACAATTTATTGATAATTGCTTCAAGGCTTTGCCAAGACAAGCTTTGCACGCTAAAACACTTGGTTTTATGCATCCTACAACGGGAGAATATATGCGTTTTGACACAGAATTACCACAGGATTTTCAGGATTGTATTGAGAAATGGAGAGGCTATTCGAAAACACATACTAGTGAAGAAGAGGAATAAAAATGCTAAGATTGGGTCACGGATGATGCGGATTTTGGCGAATGTAAACGGATTTTTATTTGTTTTAAGATAAAAGAAAAGCCCTTTCGAAAGTTGCGAAAGGGCTTTTTTATTGTGATTATTCTCCCGAAAACATTTTGTTCATTCGTGTCTGCATTTCTGCTAGGGGAACGTCTTCAATATGGGTTGCTATCATCCATTTATAACCAAATGGATCAAGTACTTGCCCGGCTCGGTCTCCGTAAAATTCGTCTTTCACGGGCATTATTAAGGTGGCTCCCGCATCAATTGCTTTTTGAAAGACTTGGTCAACATCTGCCACATACAAACCAATGGTCACTGGATTTCCACCCAAGGTGTCAGGGCTTTTGGTTCCCCAATTTGGGTTTTCGTCCGCCATCATTAATAGCGAACCTTCAATTTCTAGTTCGGCGTGTGCTATTTTACCATCAGGCATTAACAAACGAAGTTTTTCGATTGCTCCAAATGCTTTTTTGTAAAATTCTATTGCATCGTTGCACCCTTTAATGTTGATGTAGGTATTAAGCGAGTTGGCTCCTGGATAAATGTGTGATTTTGCCATAACTTTTAGTTTTTAATTTATGAGTGAGATTAATAACGTAAAGTATGCTTTGAATAGTATTTTGTCTTGCTTGATTTTGAGGGAATTGATTTTATTCAGGAATTAATAAATATTGTTGTCTAAATGAAAATAAAGGTATTGATATAGTTTGAGGAGATAAATCTTAATTAAAATACATTACAAATATGAAGTCAGATTCCATTAATTTTTGAAATACATCTACAACTAATCCATTTTCTTCATTAGTTGAATAACCTTTCTTAATTCTTGCGGTACAAGTTTCTTCGTTAATATCTTCAAAATATATTTCTCTTAGCCAATAAGTGAGTCGAGAATTACCAATACAGTGTTTTACTTCAACTTCACGTCTGGTTAGAGAACCAGTTAAATAATCATTACATACAAATCTCTTAAATTCTTCCGAATATCTTGATTGCCATTTTGATGAATATTCTTTTGAATATCTTTCCATATTTTTACACTTTTTGTGTAAAGCTATTTTAGGACAAGACAGACTTCTAAAAATTAACTATTTACTGGTTTCCAAAGTCCATAACCTCCATTGAGATTCACAGAATTAATACCATTGTTTCTCAATATTCGTTGTGCCAAATAACCTCTTAAACCAATTTGACAGTAAATAACATATTTTTTGTTATTGTCAAAGAAATCTAGATTTTCTCTGAAAGTATCAATATCCATATTAATAGCATTCGGAATCGCTCCGTTTTCGAATTCTGTTTTGGTTCTAACATCAATTAGAGTTGCATTTTCGGTTGAAAGATAATCGTCTAATTGGTCATAATTAATAAATCTAACATCATCGTTCAACATATTTTCAGCAACATAACCTAGAATATTTACGGGATCTTTGGCAGAATTATAAGGTGGAGCATAAGCGATTTCGATTTCTTGTAAATCATAAATGGTCAAATTTCCTTTTATTGCTGTTGCAATTACATCGATGCGTTTGTCAACACCTTCTCTTCCTAAAGCCTGTGCGCCATAAATAGTTCCATCTTCTGCAAAATTCATTTTCAAAACAATATTGGTAGCTCCAGGATAATAACTGGCGTGATTGGCTCTAGTAACTGTTACTGTTCTGTATGGAATATTGTAGCGTTTCAAAAGTTTTTCGTTAAGTCCGGTGGCTGCAACAGTCAAGTCGAAAAATTTAATTATCGAAGTTCCCAAAGTTCCTTTGTACGAAATTCTATTTCCTCTTGTGATATTATCGGCAACAATTCTTCCTTGTCTGTTCGCTGGCCAAGCAAGCGGAATCAACACTTTTACTTGATTGATAAAATGGAAAACCTCTACAGCATCACCCACAGCATAAATATTTGGATCTGAAGTTTGCATAAATTCGTTAACGGCAATTCCGCCTGTAACACCTAATTCTAGTCCAGCAGCTTTTGCCAAACCATTTTCAGGTTTTACACCAATAGCAAAAATAACTGCATCAGCCAGAATCGTTTTGCCATTATTCAATTTTAATTCAATTTCGTTGCCTTTATCTTCAAAAGCTTCAACACCTGTGTTTATAAGAATATTTAGGTTTTTAGCAGCAGCGTGATGTTGTACCATTTTGGCAAACTCATAATCAACCGGAGCCATAACTTGATTTCCTAATTCGATTACGCTTACGTTGAGTCCAATATCTACTAGATTTTCGGCAACTTCTAAACCAATGAAACCACCACCTACAACGGCAATGTTTTTTAAATCTTTGGTATTAGCAATGATTCGGTCCATATCAGCGACATTTCGTAGTGTCATTATTTTATCGGAATCTATTCCTGGAATATTGGGTCTGAAAGGTTCAGCACCAGGAGATAATAACAATTTATCGTAGGTTTCAGTATAAATTTCTTTTGTAATTACATTTCTAACTTCGACTGTTTTTTCTTCTTTATTTATTTTTAAAACTTCATTAAAAATACGTACATCTAAATTATACCTTGTTTTTAAAGAAGTAGGTGTGTGCAATAATAATTTGGAACGTTCCACAATTACGCCTCCAATATGATAAGGTAATCCACAGTTTGCAAAACTGACGTGTTCTCCTTTTTCGAAAATTATAATTTCATTTTCTTCGCTCAATCTTCTTAATCTTGCTGCTGCAGTTGCTCCACCGGCAACTCCGCCTATAATAAGTATTTTCATATCTAGAGTATTAATTTGTGTTTAATTCTGGAACAAATTTCGGGAAACATATTATAAGAGTTTGTAGCTTTTGTTACATATATTCAAATGTTTGGAGCGAAATCAAAAATTAATAGAAAATAATTCAAAGCATTGTGGATAAAATTAGTAGAAAGTGTTTTTTGTTTTGTCTTTAAACTGAAAAAATTTAACGAAATTTACCATTCATAAAAATGAAAATCAAGAATGAAAGAATTACTCAAACAGACTTACGGCTATATATTTGAAGACAAATTGATTGATGAAATTGCTCAGGTTTCTTTGTTAAGAGATTTCAAGGAAGGAGATATTCTTATAGATTTTGGTGATTCTATTCGAAAAATGCCTTTATTGGTAACGGGAGCAATTAAAATATTACGCGAAGATTTTGACGAAGGAGAGTTGTTATTGTATTTTATTGAAAAAGGAGATACTTGTGCAATGACGATGGCGTGTTGTATGGGAGAAACCAAAAGCGAAATTAGAGCTGTTGCCGAAACAAAAGGAACTGTTGTTATGATTCCTGTAATTAAAATGGAAGAATGGTTGGGTAAATACAAAAGCTGGAGGAATTACGTTTTTAATAGTTATAACAATCGCTTGAAAGAAATGTTGTCAGCGATAGACAACTTGGCTTTTATGAATATGGATGAACGCTTGTTGAATTATCTTCACGATAAATCTAAAATTAATAATTCCAATGAAATTCACAGCACTCACCAAGAAATTGCCTATGATTTACATACTTCGAGGGTTGTGGTTTCTCGATTATTGAAAGCCTTGGAAAATAAGGGTAAAATTAAATTAAATAGAGCTTCCATCGTATTGTCTAATTAGCCGTAACAATTGTTACAGACTTAGTTTCTTAAAAAAATTACTTTTGTATCTATAAAAATAATTTAATGGAAACATCTAATTTAGTAGGATACATTTTGGCGGTTTTTGTGGGGATGACCCTCGGTATGTTAGGTAGTGGTGGTTCTATACTTTCGGTTCCAATTTTAGTTTATGTGATGGGAATCGAACCCACATTGGCGACAGCTTATTCCTTATTTGTAATTGGGACAACCTCGTTGATTGGTGGATTTCACAAGGCTAAACAAAAATTAGTTGATTTTAATAAGGTTTTTTTATTTGGAATTCCAGCCGTGATTTCGGTTTTTATTACTCGAAAATTCATAGTTCCTAAAATTCCGAATGTTATTTTTGCCACTGAAAATTTCACCTTGAACAAGTCGATTCTAATTATGGTAGTCTTTGCCTTTGTGATGATTTTTGCATCGGTAAGAATGATAAAACCTTTGAAAGAAAGAATAATTTCTGATGGAGAAACACTCAATTATTATAAAATAGTAGTAATGGGAATTCTCATTGGACTTGTTTCAGGATTTGTTGGTGCTGGAGGTGGATTTTTAATAGTTCCTACTTTATTGTTTTTTGCAAAAACACCAATGAAGATGGCAGTTGGAACCTCGCTTTTTATAGTTTCCTTGCAATCATTAATTGGCTTTACAGGTGATATTATGGGAAACCAAATCATCGATTGGAAGTTGTTGCAAATGTTTACTTTAGCATCGATAGTCGGAATTTTTATAGGAAATTTTATTTCTAGAAAAGTTGCAGAGGAAAAACTTAAAACAGGATTTGGTTGGTTTGTTCTCACAATGGGAATTTACATCATTATTAAAGAGATTTTCTTGTCCTAATGTTTTACTAAATGTAACTTTTGATACTGTCTTTGAATAAAAATTAAATAAATTTACATTATAATACACTTTGAAAAATGAAAATAGAACAAATTTACACAGGTTGTTTAGCGCAAGGTGCTTATTATATTGAGAGTAATGGCGAGGTTGTCATTATTGATCCATTGCGCGAAGTACAGCCTTATATTGACAAAGCTAGTTTTGATAATGCAAAAATAAAATACATTTTTGAGACTCATTTTCACGCTGATTTTGTTAGTGGTCACGTGACTTTGGCCGAAAAAACTGGTGCACCAATAATTTTTGGACCAACAGCAAACCCAAGTTTTGATGCACATATTGCAAAAGATGGTGAAGTTTTTCAATTGGGAAATATTACCATCACTTTGTTACACACACCTGGACATACGTTGGAAAGTTCTTGCTATCTTTTGAAAGATGAAAACGGCAAAGATTATGCACTTTTTAGTGGAGATACTTTGTTTTTAGGTGATGTGGGAAGACCAGATTTAGCCCAAAAAGCAGCTAATATGACGCAAGAACAACTGGCTGGAATTTTATACGAAAGTTTACGAACTAAGGTAATGACTTTGGCAGATGATGTTATTGTTTATCCTGCTCACGGTGCCGGAAGTGCTTGCGGAAAAAATTTAAGCAATGAGACTGTGGGTTCTATTGGTGAACAAAAACAAATCAATTATGCACTTCGTGCTAATATGACCAAAGAGGAATTTATAGATGAAGTTACGGATGGATTATTGCCACCGCCTGCTTATTTTCCAATGAATGTACAACTCAATAAAGAAGGTTACGAAAATGTCGAAGATATTGTAAAAGAAGCTACAGCTTACGATGCCTTCACGTTTGAATATGTTGCAAATGGTACTGATGCGCTGATATTGGATGTGCGCAATCAAGATGAATTTGCTAAAGGTCATATTCCAAAATCTGTTTTTATTGGAATAGATGGTGCATTTGCCCCTTGGGTTGGCTCATTAATTTTAGATATAAAACAACCCTTGCTTTTAGTAACGCCAAAGGGAAGGGAAGAGGAATCAATCATTCGTTTAGCAAGAGTTGGGTATGACAACACGATTGGCTACTTGAAAGATGGATTTGAAACTTGGAAAAATTCTGGAATGCAATACGACACTGTGAACTCTGTTTCGGCCGAAACATTGGAAGAAATAATGGAAGAAGATAAAGAAACTCTAGTTTTTGATGTTAGAAAACCTGGGGAATATGCTGCAGAACATATAGTTGGAGTTCATTCAACGCCACTAGATTTTCTTAATGAGCATTTAGCCGAATTTCCAAAAGAGGACACCTTTTATTTGCATTGTGCTGGTGGTTATCGTTCCGTGATTGCAGCTTCTATATTAAAAGCAAGAGGTTATCACAATTTAGTAAATGTTTTGGGAGGTTTTGCAGCCATTAAAAAAACGGGAATAAAAACAACAAATTATGTTTGTCCCTCAACTTTAAAATAAGATGAAAGAAATTATTTTTTCGAATTGGCATATAACACGATGGATTCGCTTAGCATTTGCTTTGTTTTTATTTGCTCAGGCATATATGCAACGAGAATGGTTTTTTATAGCATTTGGTTTATTTTTTCTGTTTCAAGCCATTTTTAATTTAGGCTGTGGGCCAAATGGTTGTGCAGTTCCAAACAATAAATATTCAAAAAGATGAGTAAAAGTTTCGATTCTATTATTAAATCAGAAAAACCAGTTTTGATTGATTTTTCGGCAGATTGGTGTGGTCCTTGCAAGATGCTTGCTCCAATTTTAAAACAGGTAAAAGACAGCTTGGGAGAACGAATTACAATAATTAAAATTGATGTGGACAAAAATCAGGCATTAGCTTCAAAATACCAAGTTCGTGGAGTTCCAACAATGGTTTTGTATCAAAATGGGAAGCAATTATGGAGACAATCGGGGGTTTTGTCTAAAGAAGAAATAATAAAAATCATTGTAGAAAAAAGTAACTAATGACTAAAAAATCAATTATCATCACGGGGATAGGAATAGTTGTTGGTGGTATTGCGGGCTATCTTTATTATTTTTATGTGGGCTGTGCAACGGGAACTTGCGCTATAACATCCAAACCATTAAACTCTACTTTGTATGGTGCGCTAATGGGTGGATTGATATTCAATATGATTATAAAATCACCAAAAAAATCTTAATATTTTAACCAATTAAATTCAAAAATTATGAAAAAAAACATGGGTTCTACAGACAAAATTATTCGTATTTTAATAGCACTTGTAATAGGAGTATTGTACTACACTGAAACAATTAGCGGAACAACTGCTTTGGTTTTAGGAGCTTTAGCAATTATTTTTGTACTTACAAGTTTCATTAGTTTTTGCCCTTTATATTTACCTTTTGGCATAAATACTAGAAAGAAAGAATAATTTTGGAAGTTGAAAAGAAAATTATTAATTCCTTCGGAAACCCATTAGATCAAGAATATTGGGATGCTAAATATAAAAACAATACCACTGGTTGGGATTTAGGCGAAGTTTCTCCGCCAATTAAAACTTATATTGATACTTTAGAAGAAAAGAATATAAGTATTTTAATTCCCGGTTGTGGCAATTCGTATGAAGCGGAATATCTTTTAAAACAAGGTTTCACCAATGTTTCCGTAATTGATATTGCGCCAACATTGGTAGAAAACCTTTGTTTAAAATTCAAAAACAATCCTAATATTAAAATAGTTTTAGGTGATTTCTTCGAACACGAAGGAAAATATGATTGGATAATCGAACAAACATTTTTCTGTGCTTTGCCACCCGAAATGAGAAAAAAATATGTATCGAAAATGTATCAACTTTTATCCAATAATGGCAAATTAGTTGGTTTATTGTTTAATAAAACATTTGATTCAGGGCCGCCTTTTGGAGGAAGCAAGCAAGAATATGAGGAACTTTTCAAATCTGATTTTGACTTTTTAAGGATGGAATTGTGCCAAAATTCAATTGCTCCCCGAGCTAATTCGGAGTTGTTTATTGAACTTCAAAAAAAGACCAATTGAAAACTACTTTAAAAGATTATTTATTTGTTACTATTCAATTCTTCTTGTTTTTCTGTTTTATTTTTGATCTGAATGGATCAATGAATTTGAGTTTTAGTATACAAAAAGCTGGACTTTGGATTACCATTTTGGGTGGAATTATCATTGTTTTAGCTTTGTTGCAACTCAATAAAAATCTTTCTCCCTTTCCCACACCAAAAAACAATACCACACTGTTGCAAAATGGATTGTACAAGTATATGCGACATCCTATTTATACGGGAATTATACTTTTTTTTATTGGAGATAGCGTGTATCAAAACTCGTTTTATAAATTAGGAATTTCATTGCTATTGGTGGTTTTGTTTCACTTCAAAACTAATTATGAAGAGCAGCGATTAGAACAAAAATTTCCCGATTATAAATTGTATAAGAGTAAAACCACAAAGTTCTTTCCTTGGGTTTACTAAATTTATTGATACTCCTTATTTTTTAACTAATTAATATTCTATTTTAAAAGTAAATACGATATCGTTTGAGTTAAAATAATTATTATGTAACTAATGTTACAAAATGCTTTAAATCAATAATTTATATTTGGATAAATAAATTATTCAATATGTCAAAAATAGTAATTTTAGGGGCGGGAATTGCGGGTCATACTGCGGCCGCACATTTAAGAAGGAAGTTATCTAGGGAACACGAAGTGGTTGTAGTTTCTCCTAATAGAAATTACCAATGGGTTCCCTCAAATATTTGGGTTGGAATAGGGAGGATGAAACCAAAAGATATCTATTTTCCTCTAGAACCTTTATATAAAAAGAAAGGTATAGGATACATACAGGCTAAAGTGGTTTCGTTTCATCCTGAAGGAGACACTTCTGAAGAAAAACCTTTTGTGTCGGTAGAATATCTTTATGGAGGTAATGCCGGAACACAAGAAAAAGTAACCTATGATTATTTGATTAATGCTACTGGGCCAAAACTTGCTTTTGAAATGACTGAAGGTTTAAATCCGGGAACAAACAAAGCTTTTTCAGTTTGTACCTATGATCACGCCGAACACGCTTGGCAAGGTTTGCACGATTTGATCAAAAAAGTAAGAAGTACAAAGGAAAAAGTTAAAATTCTTATTGGCACGGGTCATCCGAAAGCAACTTGTCAAGGTGCTGCTTTTGAATATATTTTAAATGTTGAACAAGAGCTGAACCGTCATAATGTAAGAGATAAAGTAGAAGTCACTTGGATTTCTAATGAATACAAATTAGGCGATTTTGGAATGGACGGAATGTTGATGAGCGTGGGAGGAAAACCAACACCATCTGATGAATTAGTCGAAATGGTTTTTGCTGACAGAGGAATCAAATGGATTTTAGGTGCAGGAGTGACTAAAGTAGAAGAGGGAATTGCTCATTACGAAAATTTAGAAGGTGAACACAAAACCGAAGATTTTGATTTTGCGATGTTGATTCCCGCTTTTTCAGGTCACGGTTTCAAGGCGTTTGATAAGAATAACAATGATATTACGGATAAATTATTTAGAGGTTTTATGATTGTTGATGCAGATTATTCTCCAAAACCTTACGAAGAATGGACAGTTCAAGATTGGCCAGAAACCTATCAAAATCCAAGTTATCCCAATATTTTTGCTCCAGGAATTGCTTTTGCACCGCCACATCCAATTTCAAAACCAAGAAAAAGCAAAAATGGAACAGATATTTCTCCTTCACCACCACGAACAGGAATGCCATCAGGAATCACTGCTAAATTAGTAGCTGATAATATTATTGATAGTATAAAATCAGGAAAAATTTCTCTAGATCATAAAGGATCAATGGGGAATATGGGTGCTGCTTGTATTGCCTCTTCGGGTTATGGAATATTAAAAGGTAGAGGAATCAGTATAACTACCTATCCTATTGTTCCTGATTATGTTAAATATCCTAATTCTGGAGGAAGAAATATTCATAAAACTTTTGGAGCACTTGGTTTAGCAGGACATTGGGTTAAATTATTGTTACATTATGCTTTCCTATATAAAGCCAAAATGAAACCATTTTGGTGGTTAATTCCTGAATAAAGGAATAAACCTAAAAAGTTAATTCCAGAATAATTCATATTTAAAAATAAGTTTAAAATAAAATAGTATGACAAAAAAAATAACACGTTTTCAAAAATTTGTAATGCACAATCCTTTTATTCAGTTCTTTATGTTTATATTTTTAAATTTAAAAATATTAAGTGTAGTGGCATTTGGACACGGAGGAACAAGAGAAACTAAACATTAATTAAAAATGTTTTTAAAATAAAAAAAAGTATTTCATTGCGGAATACTTTTTTTATCTATCTTTGTTAACCAAATGGTTAAACTATATAGTTAA
>NZ_JAQTPQ010000237.1 GCF_028712645.1 Flavobacterium sp.
GGGCATTTCAATGAAATAGTTCAAATACATGATATAACTGATCGGTTGATTAATTTAGATAGTTTAAATAAAACTGATAATTTTTAAAGGGTATCTAGAAAATATGATATATTTGGTCATACTAAATTTGGTTACTTGATTGATAATAATTTTATAAAAAAATTAGATAAAACAAAACAATATCATTTATATGACGACGATATTCATACAGGTGAAACAATTGAATTTATTATTGATTATTTAAAAAATAGTGGTATAGATATTTCAAATTATTTTAGTATGAATTATGCCACAACTGAAATATTAGATAACAGAGATTTTATTGTATTTTGGGAAAATAATGGGCTTGTTATTGATGACGATGGTACAAGAGTACCGTATATTTATCCATTCGTTGATCCTTATATCAGGTGTTCTATAATTAATCCTTTAGAATTTTCAATTGACATTTGGAAACAAAATATTAAAATATGTGAACGACATAATAAGAAATTAGTTGACACTGAACAACGATATTTTTATAATAAATTAGGTTTTAAAGATAATCAGTATTGTTGGGAAATATGTAAATTTTATTATGATTTTTTAATAGGAATAAAATAATGTTATTGAGATTATTAGATAGTTCTGGGTATGAAATTAATCGTTATGAGAGCTCTATTGTCCCTAAGACGGGTGAGTATATTAGAATCACTGATAAATATAAGATATTTGATTCTGATGTATTGATTGAAAAAATCGTATATGATTATAATGTTAATGTTGTATTGATTTATTTAGATATGTGAAATAATATGCAATTATTCAGAATAACTTGGTGGGCAACAAATCTTTCTTTAAAAGAAGCCCGAAAACAATATCCGGAAAGAAATTTTACTCAATATGATCAAGTGAAATATCTAGGGGATAGATATGAATATATTGGGGATTTAAAATCTACCTGGAAATTATGGTATGAATTAACGGTAAATTGTGAATATAGATTCGTAGAAGTATTTACTTTAGAAGGTATAAAATGTGATCCAGAAAAAGGTATCAATTATATGTCTTCTATTTCAGATACATTTGGTTATAGGAACTCAAAATGAAAACATTTGATGAATTATTTAAAATTAGTAAATTATGTGTTGAAGCATCTAGATTTGAAAGGTTATCTTTATGGAAAGAATATCATAAAAGCCATAAATGGGAAGAAAGTAGAGAAGGTAAATTATTAACTCTAGGAGAAATAAATTCACGTCCTATATGTGTATCTATTTCAATTGATATCATTGATGGATTACCTGTTATATTTTTTGAACCGACTAGCGAATTGGTTGATTACAAATTGATTGATGATTTTTTTAATAGAGAAAAATATAGATATAAAACTGATGCTATGAATTTTCATAATATCTTACATACTATCTATGATATTAAAAAAGAAATTGGTTGTATTAGTGATCACTGTTATATTCAGCGAGAGCAGGATACAGTTATCTTATATGATATTCAAGATCATCACCCAACATTAATTAAAAAATTTAGTTCAAATCTAACTGATGATGAAATTTTTGCTTATGCAGATAAATACAATCATGATTTGATTGAAAAAATGCACAAGGATATCTTATATGACAACTAATCAGAAAGAAAAATTCATATCTTTATTTTTATTCAAAATTCCTTATAATATGATTATAGGAAAGATCTATTTATCTATCCTAAAAAATAAAGATAAATCTAAATTACATTATGAAAAATGTATTGAATATCTTAAAATATTGATTTATCATAATGGTGATTTAGATAATGCTGATAAAGAATCAATTAAAAATTTGATTGATTTAATATCTCTTAGTATTGATAATAAAGAATTAGAATTCCCATCTATATCTGAATAATTTTTATTGACAAATATAACAATATGATCAATAATATTATTTTAAATTTTTGAGAGTAATTATTATGAATTTATCTGATTTTGAACATTTACGCTGTGAAAACAAAGTTCGTTTCATTGAAGAATATATCAATGGTAATAAGTTCACTACTATCGCATATATGATTTCAGACGCAAGTTTTTGGGAATTACCAATGTCATTGGAATGTAGAGGAAATGTATTTGATGAGACTGGTAGATGTGTTTCAAGAACATTTCCTAAATTTTTTAATTTGAATGAAAACAAATACACTCAATTTTCAGATTTAGATTTTACAGATGCCATCTTTTTTGATAAGAAAGATGGTAGTATGATTACGACTTTAGTTGTTGATGATGAAGTATATTTGAAAACAAAAAAATCTTTTTATAGCGATGTTGCTAAATTAGCTCAAAAAAGTTTATCAGACGATTTAAAGTTATTTATCAAGTATTTATCATCCTTCAATTTATCACCTATATTTGAATTTACATCGCCAGATAATAAAGTCGTAATTGATTACGGTATTGAACCAAAATTCACACTATTAGCTATTATTGATAATGAAACAGGTATTTATGTTGAACATGGAAGAATTTTAAATATCGTATCTGAATGGAAATCAAGAGGGATTCATATTTCGGTAATTGAAATATATGATATCACTATTGATGACGCACTTAATTCTGTAGATGAAGTTGAAGGTATTGAAGGTTATGTTTGTTTATTGAAAGACGGGACACGAGTAAAAATTAAAACCGAATGGTATAGAAGAAATCATCGCTTGCAAACAGATTTAACATATCGTGATATTGCAGAAATGGTTGCTGATGAAACATTAGATGATATGAAAGCTGAGATTGCAGCTGAAGGTATTAGTCTTGATATTATTGATTCTATTGAAAAAGAAGTTACTTCATCAATAATGAAAATAGTTGATGAAGTTGAAAAATTAACTGATTATGTTGTGGGTTGGTCAGATAAAGATGTAGCTTTACAATTCTTTAAACATCCATTATTTTCGTTGTTGATGATGAATCGGAGAGGTAAAGAACCAAAATATTCTGCTTTTTGGAAAAAAAGATATCTTAAAACATTTTCTACCCGTTCAATTTACAATAAAAATTTTTAGGTAATAAAATATGATAAATTTTAATTATGATAATCCTAGTGAATTAGATATACGAGATATTTCAATCAATATTCATCCATCTTTATTATTTGTATATCATGATTATGCTTGTCCTGTATGTCATAATAAGCACGCAGTATATTCTATGCAAGGAGGTATATTTCAACCTTGTTGGGAGTGCCAGAAAAACGGATATAGGATAGTGAAAAAAATAGAACCCAAGAATAAAATTCTGGCAATATTACATAAACTATTTTATGTCTCGAAATATGAATAATAAATTATATTGGTTTGAAATACATATTACCGTAGATTATCAACAAAAAGATAAATTTGTTGAATTTTGTGAAAAATCTGGAATAAAAATAATTGATATAGATATGGATGTGATGTCTGATATCATGACGAGTATTAAAGTATTTTGTACTGCAGATGAAGCGATACAATTAGCTAATATAAAAGCAATATGGTTTGCTTTTGAAGGATTTTCTATCGAACGTATTAAGGTTGAAGCAGAAAAATCATATCCTGGTGATTTTTTATATATTGAATCCCATTTAAAGTTTGTTGGTAAATTAACGAATAAAATCGAAAAAACAAATTTAATATCAAAAAATAGAAAAAATCCTACATATCACTTAATTACATTTAGGGAAAATAAATTATTTGACATTTTTGAAGCAAGTATTTATAATAAAATACAAGAGCTAGAAAGTTTCGGATTATGTTTAGTAGATAAAATTGAAATTGAAAAAGTAATTTTTGATAGTAATCCAGAACACGATACAAATTGGTTAAATTTAAATAAAAGGTGAAACTAAAATGAAAACATTAGAAATTATTAAAGGCGATTTATTATTGGCTGGATGTGATGTTATTGCACATCAGATCAATTGTATATCAACTGGTGCAGCAGGATTAGCGAAAGCTATTTTTGAAAAATATCCGGATGTAAATGTTTATGACGGCACATTTAATAGAGTACCCGGTGAAAATATTTACACTGTTACCAAAAAAGATGCTGTTTTAGTTGTACATATGGCTGGACAAATTTCGCCAAGAAGCGTTAAACATCAAATCCATAGTATGACCGATAATGGTACTATGCGATTAGAATATTTTAAGAGTTGTTTAGCAGATTTGTCCGTAAAATTAGGGAATGAAACTGATAGATTAAAACTTGGTATGCCGTATCTTATCGGGTGTGGATTAGCAGGTGGGGATTGGAACGAGTATTTTAAATTGTTACAAGATTTCAATAATACTTTACCAGATAATATTGAATTTAATCTTTATGCTATTTAATAGTTAGTTTTCAAGATAATAAACTGAATAATTTAGATTAAAAGGAAATATATTATGAATGATAGTACATATGTTTTTTTGCCAGATGAAAATGAATCTTTATCAAGTAATATGCAAATGTTATATGATACTGAAAATTTGAATGGAACACTACACAGATACGGTAAATGTGATATTGAATTTCAAAAATTTTTAGAAACTTTACAAACACAACGCGAAAAAGATTTGATTTATATTTCAAACTTTTTTCATTTCGCTTGGAATACTATACATATTAAATATTTATGTTTAAACGAAGATTTCAGTGCATATGATTTAAGTATTACCAAAAGTGTTTTTAATGCACTTGACCGGCAGGGTATTATTCAATTATTATTAGGCGAGTATTTAACTCGAGACGAATTAAAAGAGATTCTTTTTTAAGTTTGTATTATGAATGAAGTATTAATTACCTCCGATTTAGATACATATATGAGATATGTAAAAAGTATTCCTCAATTGAATAAAGAAGAGGAATACTTTTTAGCGAAGAAATTATATGTTGATGGTTGTACGGAATCAGCTAAAAAATTGATTTTAGCTAATCTTAGGTTCGTGGTATGGATAGCCCACAAATATAAAAATTATAAGATGCCGTTAGAAGATATTATTCAAGAAGGTAATATTGGTCTAATGAAAGCGATTAAACGATTTAATCCAGATATTGGAGTTAGATTAGTTACATTCGCAGTTCATTGGATAAAAGCAGAAATAAACGAATATATAATTAAGAATTTTTCGTTAGTCAAAACTGTTACAACTAAAGCTCAGAGAAAATTATTCTTTAATCTTAAAAAGATGAGACCAAGTATTGACAAATTGTCTCGAGAAGATATAATTTATATCGCGAAAGAACTTAACGTTTCAACAGATGACGTAATACTGATGGAGCAACGTTTAACTAATAAAATTGTATCATTTGATAATTATATTGATGAAAATGGCGAAGAAGATTTTAGTAATCCAATATATTATTTAACAGATAGTACAGATATTATTGAATCAATAGATAATGAAAAAAAGTCATCCGAACAATTGATCGAAATGGCATTAAACGGGTTATCAGATCGAGAAATAGATATTATACGAAGCAGATATTTAACTGAACAACCAATACAACTTGTTGAATTATCAAAAAAATATAATGTTTCATTTCAACGTATT
>NZ_JAQTPQ010000238.1 GCF_028712645.1 Flavobacterium sp.
AGATGCAATTGCTGAAGGTAGCTGTGCGAACTCTTTCGTTATAACTAGAACTTGGACTTTCACTGATGCTTGTGGCAACTCTTCGTCTACAACTCAAACGATAAACGTGATTGATGATGTGGCTCCTGTAATTGCAGTACCACCTACTCGCCTTTCGATCAATTGTCCTGAAATTCCAGTATTTGGAGAAGCAACTGCGACTGATGTTTGTGATACTTCTGTTACCCTAACCTTTGCTGACGTGAGAATCGATGGTGCTTGTGCTGGTTCATATTCTTTAACAAGAACTTGGACTGCAACTGACGCTTGTGGAAATTCATCAACAGCTTATCAAACTATAAGAGTTAAAGATATTTCAGCTCCTGTGTTTGATGCATTACCGGAAACAACAACCATTAATTGTCCTGCAACACCTGAGTTTACTCAAGCAACAGCAACTGATGCTTGTGGAAGTGCTGTAACTTTAACTTCGACTGATGTAACTACTAATGGTGCTTGTGAAGGTTCTTATTCTGTAACTAGAACTTGGACTGCAACTGATGCTTGTGGTAATGCTGCAACTTCTTCTCAAACTATAAATGTTCAAGATACTACTGCTCCTACTTTTGTAGAAGCTGTTCCTGAAAGCGTAACTGTAGAATGTAATGCAATTCCTGAAGCGACTACTTTAACTGCAACTGATAATTGTGGAACTGCATCAGTAACTTATGCTGAAGTTAAAACCAACAATAGCGAGTCTTGTCCTAACAGTTATGTATTGACCAGAACTTGGACTGCAACTGATGCTTGTGGTAATGCTGCAACTGCTTCTCAAACTATAAATGTTCAAGATACTACTGCTCCAACTACGACTACTTCATTTGAACCAAGCATTGATGTAAAATGTGATGCAATTCCTTTGAAACCAGAGCTAGTATTTGTTGATGAGTGTTCTTCTGTAAGTACACCAATTTATACTGAGAAAATCATTAATCAAACTGCAGATTCCTATTCTATTGTAAGAGAATGGAATGTTTCAGATTCTTGTGGAAATTCTTCAAAATTTGTTCAAGTAGTAAATGTTTCAATAAACAATACGGTTATTACAGTAACAAGTACTGCTTGTAATTTAGATCCATCAACTATTGATCTAAATAATTTACTTCCAAGTGATACTTCTACAAATGGAACTTGGATTGATAAAAATAATTCAGGAGCACTACAAGGAAGTAACTTCTCTCCATTTGGAGTTGCAGTTGGTGATTATGTTTTTGAATATAAAATCAATGGAGAAGATTGTCCTTTAAGTATTTTGATTAATATGAATGTAAATAGTGATAATGATTGTGGTGGAATCGTACTGTCTTGTGGTGTTGTAAAAGTTCATAATGCATTCTCTCCAAATGGAGATAACATTAACAGACTATTCATAATCGACAACATTGAGGATACTATTTGTTATCCTGAAAATACAGTAGAAATTTATAACAGATGGGGTGTTTTGGTTTTTGAAACTAAAAACTATGATAATGTAAACAATGTTTTTGATGGTACTTCAAAAGGTAGAACAACGATTGGACAATCATCTGGTTTACCAACAGGAACCTACTATTACATATTGAATTACACCTCTTATGATGGAAACAATAATATTCAAACCAACAGAAAAGACGGCTTTTTATACCTAACTCGATAAATCTAACACAAACCTAACTCCCGGGAATTAAAAACTCCTGGGTTTAATACAACAACTAAATGAAGACAAGAATACTATTATTCGCTTTGATGTTTACTGGAATGGTAAGTTATGCTCAACAAGATGCACAATTCACCCAATATATGTACAACACAATCAATGTCAATCCCGCTTATGCTGGATCGAGAGGAGCTATGAGTATATTCGCTTTACATCGTACTCAATGGGTTGGATTGGACGGAGCTCCTGTAACCAATGCCGTATCTTTAAATACACCACTAATCGGGACTAGTTTAGGTTTGGGTGTTTCGCTGATTAATGATAAAATTGGGCCTACTCAAGAAAACACTTTATCGGCTGATTTATCCTATTCAATTCCAACATCAGAGACTTTCAAACTCTCTTTTGGTATTAAAGCTACTGCAAATCTATTTAATTTAGATTCGTCGATTTTAGATCCTGTTGATGCTTCGGATCCAAGTTTACAAAATTTTAAAAAATTCTCTCCAAACATTGGAGCAGGACTTTATTTACATTCGGATAAAGCCTACATAGGTTTTTCTATTCCTAATTTCATTGAAACAAAACGTTACGATGATAATGAAGTTGCCATCTTCAAAGAAAAAATTAATTATTATTTAATTGCTGGTTATGTATTTGATCTTAATGAATCAGTAAAATTCAAACCTGCCTTATTGACCAAAATGGTTCAAGGTGCACCACTTCAAGTTGACGTTTCAGGAAACTTTATGATTAATGACAAATTTGTAGTTGGAGTTGCTTATAGATGGAGTGCCTCATTGAGTGCTATGGTTGGCTTTCAAGTTTCTGATGGCTTATACATAGGCTATGGTTACGACAAGGAAACTACCAATTTAAAAAATTACAATTCTGGTTCGCATGAAATATTCCTGCGCTACGAAATATTTAACAATATCGATAAAATCACAACTCCAAGATTCTTCTAAAAACAATTATTATGAAAAATTTTATACTCCTGTGCATAACAATAGTAAGCGTTTTTTCTTTTGGCGGTTATGCCCAAAAATCTAAAGTTGCTGCTGCAGATAAAAAATATGACAGCTATGCTTATATAGATGCCATAAAAACCTATGAAAGAGTTGCGGAAAAAGGATATAAATCTGTAGATCTGTTCCAAAAAC
This sequence comes from Flavobacterium sp., assembly GCF_028712645.1. Classification (GTDB taxonomy): domain Bacteria; phylum Bacteroidota; class Bacteroidia; order Flavobacteriales; family Flavobacteriaceae; genus Flavobacterium. The sequence continues at coordinate 2,839 of NZ_JAQTPQ010000238.1, forward strand.
TAGGAAATTCTTATTATTTCAATTCTGAATTGGAAAAGGCTGCAAAATGGTATGGCGAATTGTTTGCAATGAATTCTAATTTAGAACCTGAATATTATTATCGTTATTCACAATCGTTAAAGGCGGTGGGACAAAATGAAAAGGCTAACGAGATGTTAGAAATGTTTAACCAAAAAGCTGGTAATGACAACAGAGCAAAACTTTACGAAAAAAGCAAAAATTATTTAGACATAATCAAGGCAAATTCTGGAAGATACAAAATAGAAGATGCTGGAATAAACTCTAAATATTCAGATTATGGAAGTTCATTTTATGGAAATAAACTTGTTTTTGCTTCAGCAAGAGATACAGGAAGTTTAGGTCAAAAAAAACACAAATGGACAAATCAATATTTCACTAACCTTTATGTTGCCGATTTAGGTGATGATTTAGCTCTAGGGAAAATAGATAAATTTTCAAAAACCATAAATTCAAAATTCCACGAATCAACTCCTGTGTTTACTAAAGATGGAAAAACGATGTATTTTACCAGAAATAACTTTCTAGATGGTAAAAAAGGAAAAGATGCCAAAAGCATAACTTTAATTAAAATTTACAAAGCAAGTTTTGAAAATAATCAATGGGTAAATGTAACTGAATTGCCGTTTGATAGTGATCAATACAGCACAGCACATCCTGCTTTGAGTCCAGACGAAAAAACCTTATATTTTGCTTCGGATATGCCAGGAACTTTAGGACAATCTGATTTATTTAAGGTAACAATTAATGGAGATGGAAGTTTTGGAATCCCTGAAAATTTAGGAAATACAATAAATACTGAAGGAAAAGAAACCTTTCCTTTTGTTACAGATGAAAATGAACTTTATTTCGCCTCAGACGGTCATCTTGGTCTTGGTGGGTTAGATATTTTTGTGTCCAAAATAAACCCTAACGGTACATTTGGTGAAGTTCAAAATATTGGTGCAGAAGCCAATTCTCCAGAAGATGATTTTGCCTTTTTGATTGACACAAAATCAAGAAGAGGCTTTTTTACATCTAATAGAGATGGAGGTCAAGGTTATGACGACATCTATAAGTTTTTAGAAACTAAAAAACTAGTTTGTGAACAAGAATTATATGGATTAATAACTGATTCTGCTTCTGGTGAGATATTGCCTAATGCAAAAATTAGCTTGTTTGACAACAAATTTAATTTGGTAAACACAACTGTTTCAGACACAGCTGGTAATTATATTTTTACTGTTGAATGTGGAAAATCTTATAATGTAAGAGCCGAAAATAAAGAATATACTACCAAGGAACAAAAAATAACAATTGCTAGTGAAAACGGTAAAACTAATTTACCTTTTGTATTAGAAAAAGAAGCTTGCAAGGTTGCTATTGGTGATGATTTAGGAAAATGTTTTGGAATTAAAATGATTTATTTCGATTTAGATAAATATAATATTCGACAAGAAGCTGCATTGGATTTAGAAAAAATATTAGATGTATTGAACCAAAATCCGACAATGAAATTGGATATCCGTTCTCATACTGACAGTAGACAAACATTCAAATACAATGAAGTTTTATCTGATAGAAGAGCAAAATCAACTATAAATTGGTTAGTGAAAAACGGCATTGATTCTAGTAGATTAACTGGTAAAGGATACGGCGAAACACAACTAGTAAACGGTTGTTCGGATGGTGTAAAATGCACCGAAGAAGAACATCAACAAAACAGACGTAGCGAGTTTATTATTACAGCCTTGTAATGCATTTAATCGATTAAAAATAACAAAAAACCTTGAAAAACTTCAAGGTTTTTTGTTATTCAAAAATTACTCATTATTTTTCTGTAGACAACTTAAATTTTCACAAAAATATTAGTGTAATATTTTTTTCCTTCAGCATTTACTCTAACAGATATTCCAAAATGAGTAAAATCTCCTTCAATATATTGCTTATGCATAGGACTATTCAACCAGGCATCAAGAACAGACTGAGGTGTATTGTAATTATAGGCAATATTTTCGCCTACATTTTTTGCTCCTAAAACATCCATAATATTTTGTGATCTGTTTGTAAAATCATCATGATTAACAACATTGTTTGCTATCATATAATTATCATGTTCTTCAGACTTAAAGGAAATATAGTTGTTTTGTTCCAATGCTTTTAAACCAATACTAACTCTATGTGAGTTTATTAGATTCATTGTTTCAATTTCAAAGGAAGTATAAGTATAAGATACACCACTTTGTGATGAAGCTGAAGTATTTGGTGTTGTTGTTGAATTTGTAGAACAAGAATTTAATGACGTTACAATTACAATCATTAATAAAACACCGATAAATTTAACCCGCATAAAAGATAATAATTAATAATAAAAAGATTGGGTCTATCTCTTTATCATAATAATAATAGATTTAAAAACATATTAATTAGCATTGTAATTTATACTTAATCTCACTCAATTACCAAATTTAATCGACAAACTACACAATTAATCAAATTTAAAGTGTAATTTTCTTATATATATACTAATAAAATCTTTCAAAAAAATTCAAAAAAAAACTGCCTAAAAGAGGCAGTTTCTAAATGAAAAACAAAACAAACTTTATTTATATTTTTGCAAAGATATGAGTGTAATATTTTTTTCCTT
>NZ_JAQTPQ010000239.1 GCF_028712645.1 Flavobacterium sp.
CGCTAGCTATAATACTGAATTCCAGTTCAATACTTGGCTGATTGCTATTGCACAAAATGTCCATATTGATCTATCGCGAAATAACAAATCGTCTCTTTTCATCGAAATCACTGACGACGAAAACCAGCAAGCCTACAACATTGCCGATACCACTCCATCGGCAGAAGATGAATTGATTACTGAGCAAAACCTTTCGCAGTTGTTGCAATTCATCAAGGAACTCAAACCGCATTATCAGGAAGTAATTCAGCTGCGGTATTTTCAGGAGATGAGCTATCAGGAAATTGCCAACAAAATTGACGAACCACTAAGCAACGTCAAAATAAAATTGCTTCGCGCCAAGAAATTATTGGCCGAAATCATTCAGGATAATCGATAATTCGTAATACAATTTTTATTATTTTTTAAAGAGAATAGTAAACCAAAATCGACAACATACAAGACTACTTAATTTTCACAACAACTTTTCCTTTTGACCGACCTGTTTCAACGTAAGACAATGCTTCATTAGTTTGTTCAAACGGAAACATTTTATCAATCACAGGTTTTATAACACCGGTCTCAATAAGTTGAGTGATTTGCCCTAATTGTTTTCCTTCTGCTCTCATAAACAAGAATTTAAAAGATATATTCAGCTTCTTCGCTTTTTTTCTTGCGCTAAAACTTAAAAGGTTAATTACAAATTTTAGATACCAAGGTAAACCTATTGCATTAGCAAATTCAGGTGTGGGTGGGCCAACAAGAGAAATTAATTGTCCGCCAGGTTTTAAAATTCGTAATGATTTTTCAAGAATTTTTGCATCTCTATTGCTGTGTAACACTAAATCATAATCGTTTAACTTGGTTTCAAAATCTTCTGTTTTATAATCAATAATTAAATCTGCACCAAGACTTTTTACTAAATCAATATTTTTTGAACTTGTAGTTGTAGCTACAAAAGCCCCTAAATGTTTAGCTAGTTGAATGGCAAATGTACCAACACCACCAGAACCAGCTTGAATAAAAACTTTTTGACCTTTTTTTACATTACCAACTTCTACAAGTGCTTGCCAAGCAGTTAAACCAACTAACGGAATTGAACCAGCTTCATCCATTGAAAGATTTTTTGGTTTTAATGCTACATCTTTTTCATCAATAGAAATATATTCGGCAAAAGTACCAATTCGATAATCAGATGGGCGAGAATAAACTTCATCGCCAACTTTGAATTTACTTACTTTTGAACCTATTTTTGTTACAACACCAGCCACATCGTGACCATTTATAAATGGTGGTTTGTAGGGTAGAAACAATTTGAATTCACCATTTCTGATAAGTGAATCCAATAAATTGACACCAGCCGAATGTACTTGCACCAATACATCATTTTCATTTACAATTGGTTCAGGCCAATCTGTTAAATGCAATTTTTCTTTTTTGCCGTATTTTTTTACTATGAATGCTTTCATTTTATTTAGTATAAGATTTATTCAATTGTTTAAGTACATTTTTTTCTAAAACACCATAAGCAAAATGTTGTAAATTAATTAAAGTAGAAGTTCCTTTACCAACAATGTTTCTAAATTTAGGTTTATCTATCTCAATAACTTGCATTACTTTTTCAGCAACCATTATTGGGTCTTCAGCATTATTAACCAATTCATTTGAAAATTTTTCAATTTTACCTCTCAATGAATTATAATCTTCAATTCTTGCAATTGGTGAAGATGCATTGTCCACAATATTTGTTTTAAAAGCTGCTGGTTGAATCATTGTAACGCTTACGTTAAACTCGTTCAACTCATAACGTAATGCTTTAAAATATCCTTCCAAAGCGTGTTTTGAAGCAGAATAATAAGCTGCATTTGGGAAAGAAACTAATCCAACTATAGAACCCAAAGTTATAATTTTACCAAATTTTTGTTTTCTAAAATGTGGCAATATTGTATTAGTAACTTTTATTGTTCCCCAAAAGTTGGTTTCAAATTGTTTTCTACCTAACTCAATTGGAATTTCCTCCGCTATACCAGCTACTAAAAAGCCAGCATTATTAATTAGAATATCAAGCTTGCCAATTTCTTTAAAAAGTCTATCAGGCAATGTATTTATTGACTGCTCTGAATCGAGGTCTAATGCTATCATTTTAAAAGGCACTGCTGATTGTACTTTTTCAGGATTTCGACTTGTTCCAATTACATTATAACCTTTTCTGTAAAGCTCATTGGCTACTAATAACCCAAACCCCGATGATGCTCCAGTTACTAAAATATTTTGTTTCATTTCATTTGTATTTAAAAATTTATATTTACTTTTGCTTGCATATTGCAAGTGCAAATATATAAAACAACTTTTAATTTGCAAGTGCTTTTTAAATTATTTTAAAAATATTAATATATTTATGATTCAACCAAGATCAGAATGTCCGCTAAGTTACTCACTTGATATATTTGGTGATAAGTGGTCATTACTTATTATCCGAGACTTGATGTTCACTAACAAATGCACTTATAATGATTTTATAAAATCTGAAGAAAGAATAGCGACCAATATTTTAGCAGCAAGGTTAAAATCACTTGAAGAAAATGGTATCATTGAAAAACTAGAACATCCTGAGAGTAAAGCAAAAAAATTATATAAGCTCACACAAAAAGGAATAGAATTATTGCCTATCATTATGGAAATCTATATTTGGACAGATAAGTATTTTACAATGTCTCCAGAATTAAAAGCTACAATCAAAGAAGCTAAAAAAGATAAAGACAAATTCATAAAGCAGGTATTGAAAGAACTAAAATCTAAATAAATAAGAAAAGCAGCTACCAACAGAAGTAGCTGTTGCGCAACCTCTCCAAAAAATCAAATTTTCAAAATAAGTATAAAAACCAACCTCGTTTAAGATGATTTATGCGAGGTTAATTTTTGGCTTTAAGTTATAGTTTTTAAAAAACAAAGTGCTTAAAAATGCGTTTTTCAAGTCATAGAAAGCTGTTTTTAGAAAAGTTGGTGTTATTATCTCCACAAACCTCATTCAACCCCAAAAAACAAAGAACTTTCTTTCTATCGTTAAAATAATTATAAAATAATCAACATTTTATATATTATACTACACATTTTTTGCGTTGTATGTTAAAACACTCGCTTATGATTCGATAAATACCTAACCCTTAAAATCCTAAATTATGTCAAGAGTAAGTATTTTTGAAACCCGTTGGATTGACCTTGTTTTCGAAAACAAAAACAAGGAGTATGGTGCTTATCAATTGCGCCGTGATAGTGTAAAATCCTCATTATTTGCCCTTTTTATGGGATTGTCATTACTTGCTTCGGTAGCCGGAATTTCGTCAATTGTCAGTTATTTTAACCCTAATGTTAGACCGGATATTACGATTCCAGATAGTATTGACGAGATAATTCATCTTACTAATGTTGTTTTGCCAGAGATTGAAAAAACAATTCTTCCTGAGGTAAGAACAAAAAGTATCGAAACACCAATTGTAACGGAACAACTTGTAAATCCTGTAATTGCACATCCAGACGAGGCAATCCAAGAAATTGCAACCAATATCGAAATTAAGAATTCAACAAATCCAGCTTCGGACGGACCAGGAACAATAGGTTTAAATCCAACGAATACTTCGGGAACAGGAATAGATACTAAAATTCCCGATAATGGAAATACAATTGTTACCACAGTGGCTTTGGATAAACTTCCTGAATTTCCTGGTGGAATGCAAAAATTCTATAATTATGTAGGCAACAATTTCGAAAAACCAGAAATTGATGGACTCAACACAATGAAAGTTAATGTGTCGTTCGTCATTGAAAAAGACGGAAGTATGACCGATATTCAGGTACGAAAAGACCCCGGTTATGGTTTGGGAAGAGAAGCTATTCGGGTTTTAAAATCCTTGAGAACCAAATGGACTCCGGGAATGATCAATTCGAAACCAGTACGAACTTCATATAATTTACCCATTACAGTTCAGATGAATTAGTTCAAAAATAGAAAAGCATCCCTAAAATTGAGGGATGCTTTTTTACTATATTTTAGAAAAACTATTTCTTTTTTACTGGAGCTTTCACTACTGGAGTCTTCTTCTTTACAGTAGTTTTCTTTACGGTTGTTTTCTTTGCAGCGACTTTGGCAGGTTGTTTTACATACAACTTATACAAGCCATCACTTTCTGCTCTTTTCTTGGCGTTTTCGGCTCTTTCTTTTGAATCAGGATGCGAACTCATCATTTTATCCAAAAAAGAAGCTTGAGTTCCTTCACTCATTTTTGCCAAAATAGTAAATGCCGATTCAACTGCATTCACATTGTATCCGTTACGTTTCATAAAATCATAGGAGTACGAATCTGCTTCTGATTCCTGCTTTCTACTGTGTTTACTGTCAATCATTGCGCTACCTATTTTACCTAATTGACTTTCTGTTACCGCAGCCACTTTATTTGATTGCGAAGCTGCAATATCAATCAAGGCTTCTTTTCTGTAAGCTGCTTTTATAGCATCTCTAGAATCGTGATTAGCAACGTGGCCAATTTCGTGACCAATAACCGCAAGCAATTCGTTATCATCCATAATATCCATCAATCCCGAAAAAACACGAACACTTCCATCAGCAGTTGCAAAAGCATTGACCTCTTTTATGATATAGACTTTGTAATTTAAAGCCAATCCATTTTCGTTTTTATGCTTTCCAAATATTTTATTAAGCCTAATTGTGTAGGGATCTGTTAGACCTGCAACTGTGTGCTCAACATCCATTTTATCAACTGCGGCTTTTGACAAACTGGAAGCATCTGCGTCACTAAACGTGAATCCTGTCACTCCTTTTTGAACAGCACCTAAAGCTTTTTCTCCCAAATTAATTTGCGCATTTGCTTCCGAAAAACCCAAAACTGCAAGTATAGCAACTAATACTATCGATTTTCTTTTCATTTTTTTTATTATTGATTTATTTTCGGCAAATATAAAATAAGTTTGAATTATCTAATAGTGAAGATTAAAAACTTTATTTAGAACATCAGAATGAAAATTAGTTTATCAATCTACCCTTTTAATGTTAGAATATCCATTTTTATATTCTAATTCTTAAATTCTATTTCCCATTTCCTAAACCAACTTTCCTTATCTTTGCGCTTTCAAAAAATACTTTATGGAATCTGTTTTAGAAAATGCATTACCAGTAGGAAAACCGAAATGGTTGAGAGTGAAACTCCCAATTGGTCAAAAATATACAGAACTTCGTGGTTTGGTCGACAAATATAGTTTGAACACCATTTGTACCTCTGGAAGTTGCCCGAATATGGGCGAATGTTGGGGAGAAGGAACTGCAACGTTTATGATTTTAGGAAATATCTGCACGCGTTCTTGTGGATTTTGTGGTGTAAAAACAGGGCGTCCAGAAACGGTAGATTGGGATGAACCTGAAAAAGTAGCCCGTTCTATAAAAATCATGAACATTAAACACGCTGTGATTACAAGTGTG
>NZ_JAQTPQ010000023.1 GCF_028712645.1 Flavobacterium sp.
CGAAACCGAATATCAAAAATTCAGAATTATCCAAGATCAAAAATTTATTTCAGATTTTGATAAAGAAATTAAAAATATAAAAAAGTAATGAAAATAATAGCAGTCATTCCCGCACGTTACGCCTCAACCAGATTTCACGCCAAATTAATGGAAGATTTGGGAGGCAAAACCGTGATTTTAAGAACCTATGAAGCCACCAAAAAGTCTAATCTTTTTGATGATGTTTTTGTAGTTACCGATTCTGATTTGATTTATGACGAAATTGTTTCCAATGGAGGAAAAGCCATAATGAGCATCAAAGAACACGAATCAGGAAGCGATAGAATTGCCGAAGCCGTCGAAAATATGGAGGTGGATATTGTGGTCAATGTGCAAGGCGATGAACCATTTATCAATACAGTTGCTCTAGAAAAACTAATTGAAGTCTATAAGAAAGATTCCGAAAAGAAAATAGATTTGGCTTCGCTAATGTTTGAAATCACGGACGAAGATGAAATTGACAACCCGAATAATGTAAAAGTCGTGGTGGACCAAAATGGTTTTGCCATGTATTTTTCGCGTTGTGTGATTCCGTATCCAAGAGAGAAAAAAGTTGGCGTTCACTATATGCAACACATCGGGATTTATGCTTTTAGAAAACAAGCCTTGATGGATTTCTATAAACTGCCAATGAAGTCCTTGGAAGCCTCCGAAAAACTGGAACAATTACGTTATTTAGAATTTGGAAAACGCATCAAAATGGTAGAAACCAAAGATAAAAGTATTGGTATTGACACGCCAGAAGATTTGGAGAAGGCGAGGAGATTGTTATCTAAATAAATAGTAAATCTTTAAATTTTTAATTAGTTTTATCAATAATAAAAGCAACATATGAAAAAAATAATTTTCCATCTGGCCCTTTTGTTGACTTTTGCAAGTCAGGCACAAATGAAGGCAGATGATGTAAAAACGTTTACACTCAACAATGGAATGAAATTTCTAGTTGTTGAAGATTTCTCAATTCCCAATGCTAATATGTACTTTTTTTATAAAGTAGGAAGTAGAAATGAACATCAAGGAATAACTGGACTTTCTCATTTTTTTGAGCACATGATGTTCAACGGTGCCAAGAAATATGGGCCAAAAGAATTTGACCGTACAATGGAATTCAACGGAGGTTCGAATAATGCTTACACCACAGAAAATGTTACAGTTTACACCGATTGGTTTCCTGCTTCGTCAACTGAAATTATGTTTGACCTTGAAGGCGACAGAATTGCTAGTTTGAGTATTGATCCAAAAATGGTAGAAAGTGAAAGAGGAGTGGTGTTGAGTGAGCGTCGAACTGGACTGGAAAATTCTCCTTGGAGCTTATTGTCACAGTCTATGCAAGCTACTGCTTTTCAGGAACATCCTTATCATTGGCCAGTAATGGGCTATGAAGATGATATGAAAAACTGGACTCAACAAGATTTAGAACTTTATTTTAAAACTTATTATGCTCCTAATAATTGTGTTGTTGTAGTTTCGGGTGCTATCAAATTGGAAAAAGTAAAAGAATTGGCAAAAAAATATTTCGAACCTATTCCAGCACAACCAGCGCCACCAATTGTTCACATTGTTGAACCAGAACAAACAGGAGAAAGAAGAATTACTGTAAAAAAAGAAGTTGCAACTCCTTATTTGATGATTGGGTATCATACACCAGAATCTAAGAATGAAGATTATTATGCGTTGAATATTTTAAGTTCAATTCTTTCTAGTGGAAATTCTTCACGATTATACGCTTCATTGGTAGATCAAAAACAAATGGCTACTCAAATAGTTACTGATTATGGGGATACTTTTGACCCTAATTTATTCAATATTTATGCGGTTGCAAATAAAGATGTTAAAGAAACAGATTTAGAAGAAGCAATTTATGCCGAGATTGAAAAAATTAAAAAGGAGGGCATCAGCGAAAAGGAACTTCAAAAAATTAAAAATCAGAAATTAATGGAGTTTTATGACCAAGTGGAAACTATTAATGGGAAGTCTAATAATATAGGAACTTATGAAGTGTTTTTTGGAGATTATAGAAAAATGTTTGATGCTCCAGCCAATTATAATAAAATTACAGTAGCCGATGTGCAGAGAGTGGCACAAAAATATTTTAGTAAAAGCAATCGAACTGTAGGTGTATTAAAAACTAATGTTGAAGAATAAAATTATGGAAGCAATAAAACAAAAAATCACACTATTTTGTCTGTTGGCTATTAGTATAAACTTATCGGCACAAAGCTTTAAATTACCTAATTACACCACTTTTAAATTGCCAAATGGTCTCACTATTTCCTTGATGGAGCAACATGATGTTCCTACTATTAGTGTTTCCGTTATACTTTCTGCAGGAGCAATTTGTGACAAAGAAAAATCAGGTTTGGCTTCATTGACAGCAATATCTTTAATGCACGGTACAAAAAATTTTCCAAAAACAAAATTAGATGAAGAGCTCGATTTTATAGGTGCCAATGTTGATACTTATGCAACTAAAGAATTTTCTGGGCTTACATCAAATTTTGCTTCAAAGGATAAAGACAAAGTATTGACAATTATTAAAGAAGTTCTGCTTAATCCCGTTTTTGACAATGAAGAGTTTGAAAAAGAAAAAAGGCGTTTATTGGTATCTCTAGAACAACAAAAAGAAAGTCCTAGATCAGTAATTGGTCCTTATTTTGACACTCTTTTGTATGGTAGTCACGTTTATGGTAATGTAATCAGTGGGAATAATGCAACTGTAAGTAAATTATCAGTTGAGGATGTGAAAGATTTTTATAATTCAAATTATAAACCTAACGAAGCAGCCATTTGTATCGTTGGAGATTTTGTTTCCAAGGATATGAAAACAACTTTGACCAAGTTATTTTCAGGTTGGGAAAAATCAGTTAAGGAAAAAGAAAATTTTGCTGCAAAACTAGTTGTGATTCCTACAGAAAGTAGAGTTCTATTAGTGAATAAAGAAGATGCAAAAGAAACTACTTTTTATATTGGTTCTCCTGGAATTAGCCGAAATAACCCTAATTTTGTAGCAATTGAAGTAGTAAATACTCTTTTTGGAGGGCGTTTTACATCAATGCTAAATGATGAGCTAAGAGTCAATTCAGGTTTGACTTATGGTGCATTTAGCGGGTTTAATAAATTGAAGTATGGAGGTTCATTTATTATTAGCACTTTTACTGATAGTAAAACAACCGAACAAGCTATTAATTTGACTTTAAATGTTTTAAATAAATTACATACTAATGGAATTGATGAAAAAGCATTGACTTCGGCTAAAAATTACGTCAAAGGACAATTTCCACCTGACTTTGAAACGAATAGTCAATTAGCAAATTTACTTTCAAAAATGTATTGGTATCAATTTGACAAATCGTTTATCGATAATTTTGAAAAAAATGTGGATAGTATAGATTTAGCAAAAGCAAATCAAATTATTACCAACTATTTTCCAAAAGACAAGTTGCAATTTGTATTAGTTGGGAAATCAGATGACATTAAAAAGATTGCCGAAAAGTATGGCAAAGTAACTGAAGTGCAAATAACGGATGATATAAAGAATTAAGACAACAATAAAAAAGGGATTAAGTTCTCTTTTTTTATGGAATAAATACTCGTAAATTAAGATTCGTTATCAAGGTCAAAGTAACCTTTGGTTTTTATTTTAGTAGAGAAAAAATTCAAAAACAAAATTACAAAAAACAAGAATAGCAACGCTTGAATACTTGCCAATATTTTGCCAATGGTGGTTACTGGATAAAAATCTCCATACCCTATAGTAGATGAAGTAATGGTGCTATAATATACTGCATCAAACCAGTCATTGAAAGGTTGGTTTAGATAATTCCCGCAGGAATAAAGCACAGCAAAAGCAAAAATAATTTCTAAATAATTAAGAAAAAGTAAGAGCATTGACCTCTTATAGGAACGTGGTTTTGAAAACATATCTGAAGCAAAAATCAATGTTGGGATGTACAAAACAGTTTCTAATAATACATAAATCATTATCCAAATTACAAAACGATTGCCTTGCCATTGATTGATTAAAATCAATACTGGAAAACTGACTTTTAGTAAGACATAAAAATCCAATGCCAAATCTCGGTATTCATATCCTCTTTTATTGGCTAAATATTTGATGTAAACACCAGGAAAAAGCAATACCGACGAAGAAAGAAATAAACGAACAATTTTCTCTATTCCGTTATCGTCTTGATGGTCGTTATTCCATATTGACTTAATGTTTTGAATGCGTTTTTGTATAGGATTATAATTTTGTTTTGGAATATTAGACACTTTTCCTAACAAAAGTTTTTTTAAGATAGATTTCATAAAATTGAAAGATTGGAATAGGACATCTAATTTACGAAATAATTGCTTTACATTTTGATGCAATAATTTAAAATTTGCTTTCAACTATAATCAACTCATTGGTTTCTTCCATTTTATTCAATTGGATTATAGTATATTTATTGGAATCAAAGTTTTTTATATAATCTGAGTTAAGCTGTCTTTGGTTTTTGTTCAAAATCATCGTATTAAAAAGTATAAAACCTTTGGAATTCAATAGAGAACAGGTTTTTTCTATGAATTTTTTTTCAAATAAGAAATCTGGCATTTTCGTATCTTGAAAAATATCGATGATAATTAAGTCGTATTGATCATTGGTTTTTGAAACAAACTCAAAAGCATCATCGATTATGATTTCAAGGTTTTTAATTTCGTTAAGATGGAAATATTCATTGGCAATTTCAATCACGGCGGTATCAATTTCAACTCCAGTAATTTTAGCTTCAAAATTAATTTCATCAACCAAAGTTTTGATGACACTGCCACCAGCAACTCCAAGAACGAGAATTTTTTTCATCGCTTGGATTTTTTCGAAACCAATAACTTTCAATCCTTTTCTTAAGATGCGTTGCAAACTGCCATAAGAATAATTAGCGTTATTACTGTCCAAGACTAATTTACCATTTGTCCAAGTAACTTCTAGCGTTTGGCTTATGGTTGATTTTTGTTTGAGGATATTGAGAGGAATGATATAACTGAACAGTTTTTTGAACATTTGAAAATATTTTTCCAAAAATAGGAGATAAATGTTAATTTTACTAAAAATAGGTTTCAAATGAAAAGGAGTATTTATAAATTTATTTTCTTCCGACTGATGGGATGGAAAATTGAAGGCACTATTGATAAAAACATCAAGAAATGTGTTATGATGGTTATTCCACATACGAGTTGGCACGATTTCTATTTGGGGATATTTACCAGAGGAATTACCACTTTAGAAATGAATTTTATTGGAAAAAAAGAATTGTTTCGGTTTCCGTTCGGATTCTATTTCCGATGGATGGGTGGAGCACCAATAGATAGAACTGGAAGTTTGAACAAAGTAGATGCGATTGCAAAAATATTTGAAAGTCATACTGTTTTTAGACTTGCCATAGCTCCTGAAGGGACAAGAAAAAAAGTTACTGAATTAAAATCGGGTTTTTATTATATCGCTATAAAAGCAAATGTTCCTATAATTCCAGTTGCTTTTGATTTTGGTAATAAGACAGTAAATATTGGCAAACCATTTTATCCGACTTTAAATTACGAAAATGATTTAAAAATTTTATTAAACCATTTTGATGGAGTATTAGGAAAAGTTCCTGAAAATAGTTATTCTGGCGAATAAGTTCTAAAACTTCCATTTTTATAGAAAATCACAATTCGATCAATTTCCGAATTGTTTTTTTGAGTTGCTACCATTTGAGTATTTGGAATAGTATTTCTAAAATTTTCATCCACACGATTTTTGGTTTCTACAATTTTCTCAGAAAACAAATCTGCTTGTGTGTCAATCTTAGTATCAATAATTGTATTATCGAATGATGGAGTAGAAGATGAAATAGATGCACCAATTTTATTTTGTGATTTTGGAAAAGTTCCTTTGCCATTCAAAATCCAATACAAATCAACGTCTGGAAAAACCTCAATGATTTTTAATATAAAATCCAAACTTGGTTTGTTTCTACCTGAAAGTAGGTGAGACAAACTAGAACGCTGTACGCCAATTTTATCAGCAAATGAGGAAGCATTTAGGCTGTTGTAATCGAGTATAATTTCTAATCTTTTTATGAAATCGTCAGTGTTTACCATTGTGAATTGTGTTTTAAAAAATCAGAGTTACAAATGTAACTAAATAAAATAGAAGTACCAAAATTACAGATGTAAATCGTTATGATAGTATCCATTCGTTATAATTACAACATAAAGTGATTGTATATAAATAACTGATAATAATGTCATTAAAATTAATTTAATATTAATTAAACAATTGTCAACAAAGGATAGCAAAAAGGGACTGTTATAGATTAAAATACTGTTTACATTTTTAAATTATTACAATTATTTAAAGTTTACAAATGTAATTATAAAGATGTTTACTTTTGTAAAACAAAATTATACCTATGGATTTAGAACAATTATTCAATCAATACAAGGAGCAATCTTTGCAAGGTCGATACATAACTTTAGAGTCAATTGAACCTGTTTTGGAAAATAGTAATACCAATAATAAGCTGAAAATTATTGGTAAATCAGTGCTTAAAAAACCCATTTATCAATATGAAATTGGCAATGGAATAACTAGAATTTTGCTTTGGTCTCAAATGCACGGAAATGAAAGTACAACTACAAAAGCACTTTTTGACTTCATCAATTTGTTAAATGGTGATTCAGAATTAGCAAAACAGTTTCTTAATACTTTTACTTTTTGCTGTATTCCGATGTTAAATCCTGATGGAGCAAAGTTATATACACGCGAAAATGCAAATAAAATTGACTTAAATAGAGATTCTCAAAATCTTTCCCAACCAGAAAGTTTGGTTTTAAGAGCTGCTTTTGATAGTTTTAAACCTGATTTCTGTTATAATCTTCACGATCAGCGAACAATTTTTGGAGTTGGAAGCACTGGTAAGCCAGCAACTTTGTCTTTTCTGGCACCTTCTTATAATGAAGCGCGAGAAATTAATGCGTCTCGATTGAAGGCAATCAACTTGATTGCGGGAATTAATGATGTTTTGCAAGAATATATTCCTGGTCAAGTAGGGCGTTTTGATGATTCTTTTAATATAAATTGTATTGGAGATACTTTTCAATATATGGGAGTTCCGACGGTTTTGTTTGAGGCTGGACATTTTCAGAGTGATTATTTTAGAGAAGAAACCCGAAAATATGTTTTTATAGCTTTAGTTTCGAGTTTTAAGATACTAAGCGAAAACGATGTAGTCGGCAATAAAAGTGATAAATATTTGAGTATTTCTCAAAATAAAGTAGTTTTTTATGATTTTATATATAAAAATATCAAAATAAATTATGATGGTATTGAAATAATCACGAATTTTGCTGCTCAATATAAAGAAGAACTAGTAGAAGGTAAGCTTTGTTTTAATGCGTACATCGTAAAGATAGGCGAATTAGAAAATTATTTCGGACATTATGAATATGATGCTAAAGGGGATTTATACCAAGATAATCATAATAATGTTCCTAGATTAGATCAAAAAGCTGATTTTTATTTAAAAAATAACATCGAGTTTGTTAATGGTTTGATGAAAACATAAAACTTAATATTTATGTTGATTTTTACAGGTTGCAATTAATAATATTAATTTAAGAATTATGAGTAAGTTTCGTTTAGATGAAGTAGATCACCAGATTTTGGACATGTTGATTGACAACACAAGAATTCCGTTTACGGATATTGCAAAAAAATTATTAATTTCTGCGGGAACTGTTCATGTCAGAGTTAAGAAAATGGAAGATGCAGGAATCATTATGGGTTCCTCATTAGTTTTGGATTATGACAAATTAGGCTATTCTTTTATTGCTTATGTTGGAGTTTTTCTTAATAACACTTCACAGACAAAGTTTGTTTTGCAACGTATTAATGAAATCCCTTTTGTAACAGTAGCTTCAGTAACTACAGGGAAATTCAATATATTTTGTAAAATTAGAGCGAAAGATACTAAACATGCAAAAGATGTAATTTTTATGATTGATGATATCGAAGGAGTTTATAGAACTGAAACTATGATTTCATTAGAAGAAAGTATTAATGACAAAAAGCGATTGATGCATACGATTTTTAAGAATATGTAATCACTTGAAAACTATATTATAAGTTAACCTCAAGTGAATTCTTGGGGTTTTTTTATGATTTATTATTCCAACCACAACTAATTATGCTACTATGTACACGCTTCCAAAAATAGAACGTTTTAATCAAGAAGTTCTTTCAAAATATCATATTTACAACAGTGTTTTTATAACCTTACCTTTCGATTCCATTGATAATACAGGAGTTTTACTTCCATTGTTTGCAGATGTTTGCGACAATGGTTTCAAAAAACAGAAAGATCCTAAAGAGATTGTTGATTTTTTTTCAGAAAAATACCTGCACAATGCTTCAGAAACAGAAAAAATAGATTTAATGTTTCGTTTTATTCAATATATAGAACGTCAAATTGTTCTTTTTGATGCCATCGAAGATGCAGCTTTTCCAATTGTTAATAATATGGAAGGAAGAGGTTCCTTGCGTGATATTAAAGAAAAGTCAGATGCTAAAAATAAGAAAGAGGAATTAATCGATTTTCTTGAAGATTTTAATGTAAGAACGGTATTGACTGCTCATCCAACTCAATTTTATCCGGGATCTGTACTTGGAATTATAAACGATTTAACTGAGGCAATTCGTCAAAATAATTTATTAAACATAAAGCAATTATTGGCTCAATTAGGTAAAACACCTTTCATTCAGACCGTTAAGCCTAATCCTTATGATGAAGCAGTAAGCTTGATTTGGTATCTTGAAAACGTATTTTATGAGACTTCAGGTGAGATGATTCACTACCTAGAAAAAAACTTATTTGACGGAAAATCTATTCAAAATCCATTAATAAAACTTGGATTTTGGCCAGGAGGAGACCGTGATGGAAATCCTTTTGTAACTACCGAAATTACTCTTAAAGTAGCGGAAAGACTTAGAACTTCGATTTTAAGATGTTATTACAATGAGATAAGAAACCTTAAACGTAAATTAACTTTCTTTGAGGTTGACGTTTTGGTTGCGGAACTTGAATTTAAATTATATCGTTCTGTATTTTATTCAGAAGAAGATATTTATATCACTTTGAATGAATTCAAAACACAATTAAATAAAATAAAAACCATAATAATCGAACGTCATCAATCCTTATATTTAGATGAATTAGACGCGCTTTTGATCAAAGTAAATTTATTTGGTTTCCATTTTGCAACCTTAGACATTCGTCAAAATAGTAGAGTTCACGATTCTGTATTTAAGGACGTTGTTGATTATTTTGTGAATTCAGGTTCTACTATTTTTCCAAAGAATTATTATGAACTATCTGAGGAGGAAAAGATAAAATCACTTTCAGATGCCTCTGGAAATATTGACTCGAGCGTTTTTGAAAACGAAATGACAAAATCAACAATTGAGTCTATACAAGCAATTAAACAAATTCAAGAAAGAAACGGAGAATTTGGTGCCAATCGTTATATTATAAGTAACAATGAAAGTGCGCTTAACGTGATGGAAACTTTTGCACTTATTCGTTTAAATAATTGGAAAAATCCTTTGGTTGATATAATTCCGTTATTTGAATCAGTTGATGATTTAAAAAGTGCGCATATTATAATGGAAAAATTATATACCAATCCAGCTTATTCTAATCATCTAAAAAACAGAAATAATAAGCAAACAATAATGCTAGGTTTTTCTGATGGAACTAAAGATGGTGGCTATTTGATGGCAAATTGGAGTATATATGAAGCTAAAGAAGAGCTTACTGCAATGTCTCGTAAATACGGAATTAAAGTTATTTTCTTTGATGGTCGTGGTGGTCCACCTGCACGTGGTGGAGGGAAAACGCATAAATTTTATGCTTCCTTAGGTCCAAATATTGAAAACAATGAAATTCAAGTTACTGTTCAAGGGCAAACTATTAGTTCTAATTTTGGAACTTTGGATTCTTGCCGAAATAACTTAGAAAATTTATTAAGTGCTGGAGTAACTAATCAGGTTTTTAGTAAAGGAAAAAATGAGTTAAGTGTTATTGAAAAAGAAGTATTGGGACAATTAGCAGAATCAGGATATCAGAAATATTTGAATTTTAAGAATCATCCAAAATTCATACCTTATTTGGAGCAAATGAGTACCATTAAATATTATGCAAAAACAAATATTGGAAGTCGTCCTTCAAAGAGGAATAAGTCTGATAATTTAGATTTCAAAGATTTGCGTGCTATTCCATTTGTAGGTTCTTGGAGTCAGTTGAAACAAAATGTTCCTGGGTTTTTTGGTGTTGGTTCTGCGTTAAAACATTTTGAAGATAATGATCAATGGGAAAAAGTACAGGACTTATATGACAATTCATTATTCTTTAAAACATTATTGGAAAACAGTATGATGTCATTGGCAAAATCATTTTTTCCGCTAACAGCTTATATGAAAAATGACCCTGAGTTTGGAGAATTTTGGCAAATTATTTATGACGAATTTTTAGAAACAAAAAGAATGTTGTTAAAAATTGCAGGTCATAAAGAGCTAATGGAAAATTATCCTGACGGTAAGGCTTCAATTGATATAAGGGAGCGTATAGTATTGCCTTTGTTAACTATACAGCAATATGCTTTATTGAAAATTAATGAATTAAATAGACAAGAAAATCCAAATTTAGAACTGATTAAAACTTACGAAAAAATAGTTACACGTTCGCTTTTTGGAAACACAAATGCTAGTAGAAACTCAGCTTAATCTCTGATTTATGAAACCAAACGAATTATTAAAAACAGAATATTCTACTTTTAATGCTACTTATATAAATGCATTAGAAGATATTGGATTGTTAGAAGGATTGGAGATGGGCTTAAATGAATTGGTTTCCTTTGTTGCAGCTATTCCGGTCGGAAAATTGGAATACTGTTATGCAGAAAATAAATGGACAATTAAGGATATAATACTTCACATTATTGATGCTGAACGTATTTTTGCTTATCGTGCTCTGAGAATAGGTAGAGGTGATAAAACTCCTCTAGCGGGATTTGAAGAAAATGAATATGTTCCCATTGCTATGGCAAATAGTAGATCTTTGGAAAGTTTGATTGAAGAATTTAAATTCGTTAGAAATTCTACATTAATTTTATTTAAAAATTTTTCTGACGAACAATTAACTTTTCAAGGAATCTCTTCAGATAATATAATTTCAGTTCGTGCCATAGGTTTTCTAATTACTGGACACCAAAATCATCATATAAGAGTTATTAAAGAGCGTTATTTGTCATAATTTAGAATAATTTCATAAAAAAAGGAACTTCTCTTTTGAGAAGTTCCTTTTTTTATTTTAGTGATGTGAATTATTACAAGTCATCATCTTCATCATCGTCGTCGTCAAAATCCTTTTCATCTGAGTCGTCGTCATCTGAGTCATCATCAGTTTCAGGTTTGTCATAATCGTCATCATCGTCGTCGTCGTTTTCGTCGCTATCTTCATCATCATCAAGACCTTTTATTGGGATAATAGGTTCGATCTCTACCGCGATTTCATCATCCTCATCATAATTTTCAATTCTATCTGCAAGTTTAGTACTTACTTTAACCAAATAGATGGTGTCTTCAGTTCGTACTTCAACAGCTTCAATCAATTCGTTTTTTGCATTTCTAAAACGTATGATGTTTGAATCATCATAGCCATCAGGAAATCTTTCGACCAGTAGGTTTAAAATTTCGTGGGTAAGTTTTGCATAATCAACAATTACTCTCTTCATAAATTAATTCTATAAATCTAACAAATAAGCGAAAATTAACGGGGCAACAATTGTAGCGTCCGATTCTATTATAAATTTGGGGGTATTAATATCTAATTTTCCCCAGGTAATTTTTTCATTAGGTACAGCTCCAGAATAAGAACCATAACTGGTTGTGGAATCTGAAATCTGACAAAAATAACTCCAAAAAGGGATATTATGCATTTCCATATCTTGATACAACATTGGTACAACACAAATTGGAAAATCACCTGCAATTCCTCCGCCAATTTGGAAAAAACCAACACCATTAGCACTGTTTTTTGGATACCAATCAGATAAGTAAACCATATATTCAATACCTGATTTCATTGTTGAAGCCTTTAAGTCTCCCTTTATAACATAGGAAGCAAAAATATTTCCCATCGTGCTATCTTCCCAACCTGGTACAATAATAGGTAAATTTTTCTCAGCTGCAGCATACATCCAACTGTCTTTTAAGTCAATTTCGTAATATTCTTCAAGAACACCAGAAAGTAACATTTTATACATAAATTCATGAGGAAAATATCTTTCTCCTTTTTCATCTGCATCTTTCCAAATTTTGTATATATGTTTTTGCAAACGTCGGAATGCTTCGTGTTCAGGAATACAAGTGTCGGTAACTCGATTTAATCCTCTTTCAAGTAATTCCCATTCGTCTTGTGGTGTTAAATCACGATAATTTGGGACTCTTTCGTAGTGAGAATGTGCAACTAAATTCATGATGTCTTCCTCAAGATTTGCACCAGTACACGAAATTATTTGAACTTTATCTTTACGGATTATTTCGGCAAATATCTTTCCTATTTCTGCGGTACTCATCGCACCAGCCATACTCACCATCATTTTTGCCCCATTGGCTAATTGTTGTTCATATGCTTTTGCAGCATCAACTAAAGACGCAGAGTTGAAATGCAAATAATGCTTTTCGATAAACTGGCTTATTGGTCCTTTATTCATTTTTTTAAATTTAAAGATTTAAAAATCGAAACCTTGAAAAAGATTTTCAAATTTAACGAATTTTCAAATAGACTAATTATTAATTATATATTTATTTTGTGTAACCTAATATTTTTAAAACCTCCTCAGCGGTTTGTTGTTCCGAAAAAACTTCTGTTGCTAATATTCCATTTTCATCCTTATCTATAAGTATATGTTTGGGTTGTGGAATTAAGCAGTGATGCAAACCTCCGTGACCTCCAATGGTTTCTTGATAAGCTCCAGTGTTGAAAAATCCTATATATAATGGTTTTTCTTTATTGTATTTTGGCAAATAGATGGCATTCATATTTTGCTCAGAATTGTAATAATCATCGCTATCACAAGTTAGACCACCCAGGAGAACTCTTTCGTAAGTATCATTCCAGCGGTTGACTGCTAACATAATAAAGCGTTTGTTTATCGCCCAAGTATCAGGTAAAGTAGTAATGAAAGAAGAATCAATCATATTCCATTTTTCCCTGTCATTTTGTTGTTTTTGATACAAAATTTGGTAAATAGCTCCGCCACTTTCTCCCACTGTAAAAGATCCAAATTCAGTAAAAATATTCGGAACATCAACTTCAGCTTCATCGCATGCAATTTTGATTTGATTGATAATTTCGTCAATCATATATTGATAATCATATTCAAAAGCTAATGAATTTTTTATCGGGAAACCTCCACCAATGTTCAATCCATCTAGTGTTGGGCATTCTTTTTTTAGTGCAACATAAACTTTGATACATTTCACTAATTCGTTCCAATAATAGGAATTATCATTGATACCTGTATTGATAAAAAAGTGCAACATTTTAAGTTCCAATTTTTTATTATCTTGAATTTGTTTCTTGTAAAATTGTACTATGTTTTTATATCCAATTCCTAACCTTGAGGTATAGAATTCAAATTTTGGTTCTTCCTCGGCGGCAATACGAATTCCTATTTTAAATTTTCTCTTGATTTTGTCTTGTAAAATATCAAGTTCTTCAAAATTGTCAATTATTGGAATGGTATTTTTATGACCATTATTGATTAATCTTGCGATGTTCTCAATATATTGATCTCTTTTGAAACCATTGCAAATTACATAAGTGCTTTTGTTAATTTTGCCAGATGCCAACAAATTTTCTACGATATTAATGTCAAAAGCAGAAGAAGTTTCTATGTGAATGTTATTCTTGAAAGCTTCGTTCATTATATATTCAAAATGAGAACTTTTGGTACAATAACAATAGAAATATTTAGCCTCGTATTTATTTTTTTCCATCGATTTTCTAAACCAGTTTTTGGCTTTGTTAATGTTATTGGAAATTTGAGGTAAATAGGTAAATTTTAATGGAGTTCCGTATTTTTCCACTAGTTTCATCAAATCGATATTGTGAAACTGAAGATTGTCTTTGTCTAAAGTAAACTCTTCTTGAGGGAAATAATAGGTTTGATTTATTAAATCAAAATATTTTGTATTCATTTAATTTTCAGTATTTTAGGTTATTGCACAGTAAAGTAAAACAAACTAAAATTCAAACCCTAATATTTGCATATATAATTTGAAGCTTCTCGTGATCTGCTTTCATATATTGAAATATATCAAAACTAAAAGTTTCTTTAGTGCTATAAAAACGTTTCAATATTCTCGATAAAGATCTATTGCTATTATTTTTGATGGAACTATAATTTCCTTTGTTTTGATTATTTTTCATTGGCGCAAATGTAAAAAATAATATATTCGTAATGCAATCCTTTTTAGTAAAATAATTAAGATTTATAATCTTCAAAAGCTTTTAGAATCAATTCATTTTCAACAGATTGGTTGATTATTATTTTTCCAATACTGTCTATCAATGCAAATTGTATATTTCCGTACTCATTTTTTTTGTCGTGAATCAACAATTCTACGATAGGTTCAATGTCATTTTCCTCAAAAATGATGTTATCATAAATTGTCTTTATTGCATTTTTTATTTGTTGATATTCTTCTTTGCTTATCAAATCTTTTTCTAAGGAAATATAACTTTCTAATATCATTCCAATCGCTATTGCTTCACCGTGCAACAAGCTTGTTTTATTTTCATTTTCCAAGAAATAACTTTCGATAGCGTGACCAAGAGTATGACCAAAGTTCAATGCTTTTCTAATATTTTTTTCAGTTGGATCCTGAATTACAATTTCGTTCTTTATTTCTACAGAACGATATATTAATTCATCAAAATCGGCAAAATCAATAGCTTTCAAGTCCAAGAATTTTTCCCAATATTTTTTGTCATAAATTAATCCGTGTTTTAGCATTTCGGCAAGACCAGAGCGCATTTCTTTTTTAGAAAGTGTCTCCAAATATTGGGTGTCTATAAGCACCATTTTTGGAACATTGATAACACCAATCTGATTTTTTAAATTGCCTAAATCAACTCCGGTTTTTCCACCAACTGAAGCGTCAACCATAGAGAGTAGAGTAGTAGGGATATGAATGAAATCAATTCCTCTTTTGAAAGTTGATGCAACAAATCCTCCCAAATCAGTGACAACGCCGCCACCAAGATTAATGACCAAGCTTTTTCTGTCAGCTCCAAGTTCAGTCAATACATTCCAAATTTCGACACAAGTCTCAATATTTTTATTAGGTTCACCGGCTTCGAATTCAACTATTTCTATGGTAAGTTCCGTTGCTAAATAAGGAAGGAATTTAGATAGACAAAACTCATTTGTATTGCTATCAACAATAATAAATAAGGTTGAATATTTACTTTCGTTTAGGAATAAATTTAAGGCGCTATATCCTTTTTCGTTGAAATGAATTGGATAATTATTGGCTTGAATTGTTTGCATTTTATTTTATTGATTGAAACCGCAAAATAAGGTAAATTTTGCTGAATAATTTTCAAAACTCTCTTTATATTTGTACAAAAATATAACAAAAAATGAAGAATTTATTCAAAAACACACAAATTGCCTTCTCATTAAAGAGCGATACGGAACTTGATAGAGCTTATTTTCTTTTCAAATTAATAGATAATCAGCCCTTGGTTCGAATAGGAACTGCGGTGACTAACTTTGCGATAAAAGCAAATTTGCCGGTCGAAGGTTTGATTCGCGCCACTGTTTTCGACCATTTTTGTGGCGGTGTTAATGAAGACGATTGTATTTCCGTGGTTGATAAAATGTATACCAAAGGAGTTTCTTCCGTTTTAGATTATTCAGTTGAAGGAAAAGAAGAGGAAGGACAGTTTGATGCCGTTTTGGAAAAAACGTTGAAACTTATTGCTTTCGCTAAAGAAAAAATGGCAATCCCGTTTGCGGTTTTTAAACCATCAGGTTTTGGACGTATCGATTTGTACCAAGCTGTTGGAGAAGGAAAAAAAATATCACCGGCCGAAACCGAAGAATGGAATAGGGTAGTGGCTCGTTTCGATAAAGTGTGCAAGGCATCTCACGACAATGATATTGCACTTTTGATTGATGCTGAAGAAAGCTGGATGCAAGATGCAGTTGATAATTTGGTTGAAGAAATGATGCAGAAATACAACAAATCGAAGCCAATTGTTTTCAATACATTGCAATTGTACCGTTGGGATCGATTGGACTATTTGAAAAAACTACACGAACAAGCAAAAAAAGAAGGTTTCTACATTGGGATGAAATTAGTTCGTGGTGCTTATATGGAAAAAGAAAATGAGCGCGCCATAGAAATGGGTTATCCAACTCCGATTTGCTCTTCTAAAGAAGCAACTGATAAAAATTATGATGCTACCGTAAAGTATATGGTAGACAATATAGATATTATGTCTGTTTTTGCAGGAACCCATAATGAAGAAAGCACTTATTTCTTAATGGATTTGATGGAAGAAAAAGGATTAAAATCCAATGATGATAGAATTTGGTTTGGACAATTATATGGAATGAGCGATAATATTAGTTTCAATTTAGCTGCAAACGGTTATAATGTTGCCAAATATTTGCCTTTTGGTCCTGTAAAAGATGTTATGCCTTACTTAATTCGTCGTGCCGAGGAAAATACTTCTGTCGCAGGGCAAACCAGTCGTGAATTGAAAATGATAAAAGAAGAGAGAAATAGGAGGAAAGGGAAGTAGATTTGAATTAAGTAAAAAAAAAAACAGAATTAGAAAATTAATCATTATCATATTTTTCTTTTCAATCTTAAGTTGTGAGAAACAAGACAGTAACGATAATTTGATTGTCGAAAGTTTTAAATCAGAGAATAATTTATTAAAACAGAAAAATGATTCTCTCAAAAGAGAATTGGAGAAAGCCATTTTGAAAGGTAATTATTGGTTCGATGCCGAATATGAAGGAATAAATTTCGCTGATAAAAGGATAAATAATCCTGAAAAGTATATTGAAAATGCCTTAAGAGAAAAGCCAGAATTAATTCCTTTAAAACCTACATTGGGAGGGAAAATGGTATTTGACAATATTCAAATTCCTGGTAAGGAATGGGTAATTGCCGATTACAGTGATGGACACGTTCAAGGCAGAACGATTTATAGTTATAAATTAAATAATAACAAGTTGGAATTTAAAATATTGAAATCTTCTATACAAAATTAAAAGTCGAGTAAAATAAAAAAATAGAACACGGATAAAACGGATTTTTACTGATATTACTATAAAAATCCGTTTTTATCGGTTTAAATCCGTGTCATCCGTGTGCCATTTTCAAAATTGGTATGAGTAATGCATAGTCATATAGTTTTATAGAAACAACAAGATTAATGTCAATACAATTCCAGCTGCTGTAAAGTATAATCCTTTTTTGAAAATGGTTGTTTTTGGCATAAACATCCAAAAAGCAGAAACCACAAAAAATAAAAGCGACATTGCAAAAAACACATTTAAAAAGAACAGTGGATCTCCTGATTTTGCTTTATGTAGATGAGTCATTTTTTCGATTATCGCTGGAAGTTTTTCCGTTTTATAATCTGCCACACCTGTTTTCTTGTTATAGGTACCGTTTTTAAAATAAACAACATCACCTTCTTCACGTTGTGCTTTAAACTCACGAATCTCTAGCATTCTACCTAAATCCTCTGCGCTGGCATTTGGTTTAACTGTTTTAACAACTTGATTTTCTTGTTTCAAAAACCCTGTATCTCTAAAAATTAATACTGTACCACTTAAGGCATAAACGGCCATAATTCCAGCAAGGAAAAAGCCTAAATAACGATGAACGATGCGCATTGTACCACTAAGGTTTCGTTTTTTTGACATTATCAAATAGTTTTAAAGTTTAAAAATTGTTTTTGTTGTTAAGTATAGAACTTCTCTTTTAAAAAAAAGTTGTTATTGTTGATTAAATTAAATACAATTGAAAATATGGAATCTAATAATCCTCCTATTTTTGGAAGACTTTACTACTTATCCATTTTCTTACAGGTATGTCATATAGTTTTAAGCAAGCATAAGCAATAGCAACACACGATAGCAAAACTAAGATGCTTATAGGATAGGCTTCACTAAACTTGATTTTATTATTTACAACCCAAGCGGTATAAATGTAAATTATTGGATAGTGCGTAATGTAAATTGGATAGGAGATGTCACCAAAAAATTTGCATACTCTTGAAGAAAATTTATTTTTTATTTCTCCTGATGCTGCTATGAAAATCACAAGCGGAAAAAATAAGATAACAACTGCTGAATCATAAATACCATTATACCATATATGTTCGCTTCCGCCAATTCTTGGCATAGCTAATGCAATTATAACTAATAAACTTGACCAAAAAAAAGCATTTTTTACTTGAATTAATTCCCCCATTCTAAAAAGTAATATTCCAGCAAAAAAGGGATACATCATTCGAGCAAAACCAATATGAATATGTTCAGTATTTAAAGACCAACCTCCTACAAGATAACCATTTGGACTTGTTATTGCAAGATGAATTAATGCACATCCAGAAATAAAAACTAAAATTGAAAGCACTGTTTTTGAAAATTTTCTAACGAAAAGTCCATATAATATATTGGCAATATATTCATAAAACAAAGACCATCCTGGTCCATTAAGCGGATGCATTTCCGCCCAACCCCGAATATCCAAAGAGGGTGGAAGAGGTATAAGTGTAAATCCAATAACCATTGTCAAAAGTACTTTCCAAACAGGAACTTCCATTAATTTAGGCCAAAGTATTGTTGAACCTTGAAAATAAAATAACAATGCACCGATGATCATTCCCATAATAACCATTGGTTGAAGCCTAATTAATCTGCGTTTGAAAAAATTTCCAATTGACATTTTATCCCATCTATCATCATAAGCATAAGCAATTACAAAGCCGGAAAGTAAAAAGAAAAAATCAACTGCAAGATAGCCGTGGTTTATTACTTGATCCAGATAGCTTGTGGCGTGTGCTTCAAAAATGTGAAAAGCAACTACCATTATCGCTGCTACTCCACGCAATCCATCTAATATGGGATAATGAGGTTTTGAACTTAAAGTATTGTTATTCATATATTTTAATTAAACATAAATAAGGGAACAAAATTTATCGGTATTATTTTCATAGAATAATCCAATTCTCAATTAATTTTAAGTTTTAAAAGCCTAACATTACTGTTAGGCTTTTAAGGTGATTTTTTACAAAAGCTAAATATATTAAAATTTTAAGAATTGAGTACAAATTAATGTTTCAAATCTGAAAATTGACTGTCAGCAGCAAATGAAGAATTTGTTTTTTCAACAATTAATTCTTTTGCTAAAGAAAAATTGGCAGTTTGTTTAATGTTTAATGATGAAGTTCCGATAGACACTTTATAAGCACCAGCTTCAGCAATCCAAGCATTTTTAGCAGTAACAAAAGAAGCTAAATCTTTAGGGTTTATGGTTAGAGTAATTGTTTGGCTTTCACCTGGTTGCAATAATTTTGTTTTTGCAAAAGCTTTTAATTCTGAACTTGGTTTATCTGTATTTTTAGATGGAGCCGAAAGGTATAATTCTACCACTTCTTTTCCAGCTATTTTCCCTGTGTTTTTTACAGTTACAGTTGCTGTCATTTTATTGGCAAAATTTGAACCGCTTAATTTTAAATCAGAAATATCAAAATTCGTATAAGACAATCCGTAACCAAATTCATAAGAAGGTTTTACATTAAATGTGTTGAAATAACGATATCCAATATAAATTCCTTCTTCATAAGTTACACTTGTTGGGTTTTCTGCAGGAGTACCAATCCAGTTTTTTGAAGCAGCAGCATCTTCATAATTTACAGGGAAAGTCATTGTTAATTTTCCAGATGGATTCACATTTCCTGAGAAAACATCAGCTACAGAATTTCCACCTTCTTGACCTGGTTGCCAAGGTAAAAGAATGGCATCTACTTTGTCTTTCCAACTAGCGGTTTCGATTACACCACCAATATTCAATACAACAACTACTTTTTTTCCTTTAGCGTGAAAAGCTTCGGCAACATTGTTAATTAAAGTTACTTCGTCAGCGGCTAAATTAAAGTCTTCATCAATTTTTCTATCATCTCCTTCGCCAGCATTTCTTCCTATTGTAATCAAAGCTAGTTCAGATGAGTTTGCTTTGTTATTAATGATTTCTTTATTTAATTCTAATTCTGCAAGTCGTTTTGGTGAGGCTAGTAATCCGCCATTTTTTTCACGACGTTCCATTTCTTTAGCTTTTTGATCTGCTGCGTAAGGTTTGTATAAATCTTCTAGCTCTTTATCAATTGAAAATCCAGAATTAGTTAGCCCGTCAATTAATGAAATGGTATAAGCTTCATTTACATCACCACTTCCTGTTCCTCCTGAAATAAAATCATATGATGTAACACCAAAAACAGCTAATGGAGCAGATTTTGAAGTGAACGGCAAAGTATTGTTATCATTTTTCAATAAGATAGTTCCTTCGGCAGCAGCTTGTCTTGTTACTTGTGCATTAGCTTCTAAGTTTGGCTTATCAGAATATTTGTAATTGTTCATTGATGGAGAACGCAATACCAATTCTAAAATTCGTGTCAAATCTTTATTTACTACAGCTGCAGATAATTTTCCGCTTTTCATATTGTCTAAAATTGCTTGTTTTTGAGCAGGCATTCCAGGCATCAATAAATCATTTCCAGCTGATAATTGAGCAGTAACATCGCTTACTGAATTGGGAGCAAAAGGAGAATTTTTACCACCAAAGCCATCATAACCCCCAAACCAATCTGTCATAACTAATCCTTTAAATCCCCATTCGTTTCTTAAAACTGTTGACAATAAATCTTTTCTTTCAGAGGTATAAGTTCCATTAATTAAATTATAAGAGGACATAATAGTCCAAGGTTGTGCTTCTTTTACAGTGATTTCAAAACCTCTTAAATAGATTTCACGTAAGGCTCTTTCGCTAATATGAGCATTTACACCCATTCTGTTTCGTTCTTGATTGTTACCAGCAAAATGCTTAGCCGAAGTTCCAACACCGTTTGATTGAATACCATTTACAATTGCTGCCGAAATTTTGCCAGTAAGTAAAGGATCTTCAGAATAATATTCGAAGTTTCTACCACACAAAGGATTTCTGTGAATGTTCATTCCGGGTCCAAGTAATACATCAACACCATATTCTTTAACTTCGTTCCCTATTGCTTTTCCAACACTCTTGATTAACTCGGTATTCCAAGTCGAAGCCAATGCCGTTCCTACAGGAAATGCAGTTGCATAATACGTTTTTTCATCATTATTTCGTTTTGGATTAATTCTCAATCCAGCTGGACCATCTGAAACAACAACAGTTGGAATTCCAAGTCGTTTTAATTCATAAGTTCCACCTGCAGCTCCTGGTACTTTTCCTTGAAAACCTTCAGTTGTAAACTTAAATGTTTTAGCATCAAAACCAGGCATTCCAATTCCAATAAGCATACTTGCTTTTTCATCATCAGTCATTTTGCTAATCAAATCTTGAATTCTGTCATTTATTGGCAGGCGAGTGTCTTCATATTTATCTAATTTTCCGTTTTGGTTTAAATCAGAAAAAGTAAATCCATTAATGGTTATTATTGGGTTTCCATTAGCATCTTTAATTTCAGGATTTTTATTCCAAGAAATTCCAGATAATACGAGTGTTGAAAGTAGCGACATTTTCGCAATTTTCGATAAAGAGAAATTTTTCATACGGTTATTTTAGTTAATAATGAATTCATTGCTTCAATATGAAGCAATATTAATTATTATTTTTTAATAATTTACAAAAAAGGGATATTATTTTTATTTATTATTCTCATAAAGTTAAAGTTAGTGGCAATTTTGTATTTTTGCATCGAAAATAAAACTATGGAGTTTAAAAAAATAATTGAAGAAAAATCAGATAAAGCTTGGAAAATCTATATTCCTAATTTGTCTATTGACTGTGTCGTTTTTGGATTTCAGGATGCGAGCTTAAAAGTTTTGGTTACCAAAATAAAAGAAAATAATTTTTGGGCACTTCCTGGGGGTTATGTATTAAAAACAGAGAATATTAATGATGCAGCCAATAGAATTCTTAAGCAAAGAACAGGAGCAGAAAATATATATTTACAGCAATTCAAGGTTTTTAGTGATTTGAATCGATCTGAAAGTTTTTTTGAAGAATTTGACAATACAATTTGGAACAAACAGCGATTTCTCTCGATTGGTTTTTATGCTTTAGTCGATTATTCTCAAGTGAATTTGGTTGTCGATGATATTTCCGATGCTTGTGAATGGAAGTCCATTGAAGAATTACCTCAATTGATGATGGATCACAGAAGCATTTTCGACAAAGCTTTAATCACACTTCGAAAACAATTGAATTATAAACCAATAGGTTATAATTTATTACCTGAGAAATTTACAATGCCCGAACTTCAAAAATTATATGAAATTATTCTAGGCAAAAAGCTAAATCGAGGTAATTTTTTCAGAAAAATGTTGCGATACGACATTTTAATAAAACTAGACGAAAGTAGAAAAGGTGGTGCTCACAAATCACCGGATTTATATAAATTTGATACTGAAAAATATGAAATGGCTTTGAAAGAGGGTTTTAGCGAAGGCTGGTAATAGAAATAATTTAAACTATTTTGAGTCAATTACAGGTTCAAATATCTTTATAAAATCTTTATGCCATTTTATAAAATACCTTTATCACATCATTTAACTTTGTACTTATAAAAGTAAATTGTTGTGAAAAGTATTTCAAGTCATATAAAAATTAGGAACCAATACTTTATCTGCATATTAGCAGTAAGCATTGTGGCTTTACTATGTTTGTTTACACGAAATTTTCTTGGACATAAAGTTGTTGGCTACATATTACTTGTCGTGGTTTCATTATTAGCAATGTTTTTAGACATACTTCCTGTGTTATTGAGTGCAGTTTTAAGTGCATTAATTTTGAATTTTTTATTTATAGAACCTTATTATACGTTCCACATTAGTAGTGCTGAGGATACTTTATTACTTTTTTTATTCTTCCTGATTGCTCTTATAAATGGAGTTTTAACTCATAAAATTAGGAAGGCAGAAAAAAAATTGCAAATAAAGGAAATTAGAGTAAATACAATGAAACTTTATAATGCATTATTAGATTCATTGTCTCATGAATTGCGAACGCCAATTTCCACAATTATGGGAGCAATAGATACAATTCAAAGTAAAACAACAACTATTTCTGAAGAAAATAGACAAAAATTATATTTTGAAATAGAAAAAGCATCCTTGCGATTAAATCATCAGGTTGAGAATTTATTGAATATGTCCAGACTCGAATCTGGAGTGATTCAACCAAAAATGGACTGGTGTGATTTGAAAGAATTGATTTATAATGTCTTAGATCATTTAAAAGAAGATTTGCAGTTTCACAAAGTAGTGGTCGATGCAGATGAAAATTTACCTCTGTTCAAATTGGATTATGGTTTGACAGAGCAAATAATTTATAATTTGATTT
>NZ_JAQTPQ010000024.1 GCF_028712645.1 Flavobacterium sp.
AAGCCTTTGATTTCTCGAATTAGCGAGATCATACAATATAGATGTGATTTCAAGAAAATAATCCATTCCATCTAATTTTGAAAGCTTGATTAATCTAGGAGTTAGCTCTTCTGCTATCTTTTTTGAAAATAAAATACCATGTATAGAACGATTAAACATATCCTTAATAGGACTCATTATTCTTCTTGACAATAACGAATCATGAAAAAGGTCATTATGAAATTGAATTGTTATTTCGTGAATTTTTTTACTAGTACATTTATTCAATTCCCAACCGTGATATAAATTTGGACCTATTAAAACTAACTCTACCTCATCTATTTCTTCAATATTATCACCAACAACACGTTTAACTCCTTTCCCATTTACAATAAAATTAATTTCAAATTCTGGATGATAATGAACTGGGAAATCAAAGGTATCTTTAACTCTATCAAAAACCAAAAAACTATCAAGAGGTGAAAGTGGTGGTATTTCTCTGTAAAATTTTTTTAAATTACTCATAGCATTATTTTTATGCAATAATATGATATAATATTGATAAAATAATACTATTCCAATTTGATTCATCAAATTACCTTTGAAATATCAAATTACAGTATTTTTAATATTAATAATTTAAAAAAGTATTTATCGTTTTTAATAGGTATAGTTTTTATAGTTTTGACAACAACATCTATAAATAGTTTTATTTATTACAATCTAAAATATCTTTTTACAATTTTTCAAACAAAATAATTAAATGAAAAAAAAAATAACAGTTTTATTATTTTGCACCCTTATTGGAACTTCCTGCTCAATAAAATTCCAAAATAGTAATACTAAATCATCTCTTTCAGATAAAAAAACAACTCCAGAAACCACAATATTATACAACAATTTAAAAAAAACTACCAATAAAGGTATCCTATTTGGTCATCAAGATGATTTGGCTTATGGTGTAAACTGGAGATATGAAGCAGGAAGAAGTGATGTAAAAGACGTTACTGGAGATTATCCGGCAGTTTATGGTTGGGATCTTGGCGGAATAGAAAAAAAATCAGACCAGAATATTGATGGCATTCCTTTTGACAAAATGAGACAATACATTAAAGAAGGATATTCCAGAGGTGGCATTATTACTTTGAGTTGGCATTTTGACAATCCGTCAACAGGCAAAAATGCTTGGGACACCGCTCCAAAATCTTTGGTTTCAGCATTACCTGGAGGAAAAAGCCACGAAAAATTTAAATCTTGGTTAGATGATGCTGCAAAATATATTTCGACTTTAAAAAACAAAAACGGAAAAGCAATTCCAATACTTTATCGTCCCTATCACGAATTGACAGGAACTTGGTTTTGGTGGTGTAAAAACAATGCGAGTCCAGAAGAATTTAAGGCTTTATGGAAATTCACCTTTGAGTATTTTCAAAAAAAAGGTATTCATAATCTAATCTACGTTTACAACACGGCTGATTTCAAAACAAAAGAGGAATTCTTAGAATATTATCCAGGTTCCGATTATGTTGATGTTTTGAGTTTTGACAAATACCAATACAGCGACCCCACAAAAGACAATTCCTTTATAGAAAATTGTCAAAGTCAATTTAAAATAATGGATGAAGTAGCCAAAGAACAAAATAAAATAATGGCTTTTGCCGAAACAGGTTACGAGGCAATTCCGTATAACAAATGGTGGACGAATACATTATTAAAAGCCATTGGAGATTATAAAATTTCCTATGTTTTAGTTTGGAGAAACCACGGCTGGCAAGAAAGCGAAAAAAAAATGCACTACTACGCACCCTACAAAGGACAAGTTAGCGAAAAAGATTTTGTTGATTTTTATAATCTAGACCAAATTTTATTCGATAAAGAGGCAGCAAAAGCAAAACTTTATAAAAAAAGGACAACTGGTATTTATGAAAAGGACAAAACATTTTAACCATTAAGTGAATTAAGGGAATTAAGATTTGCAGTGTTCGTAACTTTCTTAATTTTCTGCTCTAACTGGTATTTGTGAGAAAGACAAACATTTAGAACATTAAGAGATTTGTAGTATTCTTAATTCACTTAATGGTTTAAAAAAGAATATCCACAACATTTCCAGTAGAAACATAAAAAATAATTAATTAATCCAAAGACAATAAAATCGATACAAATGCAAGAAAAAATTAAATTACAAGAAAAAATAGGATACGGTTTAGGAGATGCTGCATCTTCTATGTTCTGGAAAATATTCAGTATGTATCTCATGTTTTTCTATACCGATGTTTTTGGAATAGCTCCTGCCGTAGTTGGAACTATGTTTTTAATTACACGAATTTGGGATTCTTGCTTTGACCCTTTCGTTGGGATAATGGCAGACCGAACCAAAACCCGTTGGGGAAAATTCAGACCTTATCTTTTATGGACAGCCATTCCATTTGCCGTCATTGGTGTTTTAACTTTTTACACACCCGATTTTGATGAAAAAGGAAAAATAATTTATGCTTATATCACCTATTCTTTAATGATGATGGTGTATTCAATAATCAACGTTCCTTATGCCTCTTTGCTGGGCGTGATGTCATCAGACAGAAAAGAAAGAACAACTCTCTCCTCCTATCGAATGGTTTTTGCCTTTGGAGGAAGTTTATTGGCTCTTTGGTTAATAGAACCTTTAGTAAATCATTTTGGCGGAAATTTAAATTCAAAAACAGGATGGTTATACACTATTATGGTCTTCGGAATCATCACTACAATTTTCTTTTGGGGTTGTTTTTTTCTAACTAAAGAGAGAGTGGAGCCTATTAATGATGAAAAACCAAATTTAAAAGAAGATTTAAAAGATCTCTTAAAAAACAAACCTTGGTGGATTCTTCTGGGTGCTGGAATTGGCGCATTGGTATTTAATTCCATTCGTGATGGTGCTGCTATTTATTACTTCAAATATTTTGTAAGTGACACCACAAGTTTCAGCTTAAATCTGTTTGGAGAAAATTTCGCAATGACACATACCTCTTTATACTTGGTTTTAGGGCAAGCAGCCAATATTATCGGAGTTATTGCAGCAACTCCAATCGCTAATAAAATTGGAAAAAAAAAGACCTTCTTTGGAGCAATGGCAATGGCAGCTATTTTAAGTGTAATCTTCTATTTTCTTGGAAAAGAAGACACCTTATTGATTATGGTTTTCCAAGTAATGATAAGCATTTGTGCGGGTTGCATTTTCCCTTTAATCTGGTCTATGTATGCCGATAGTGCTGATTATTCGGAATGGAAACAAGGAAGAAGAGCCACTGGACTTATCTTTTCGGCTTCTTCAATGTCACAAAAATTTGGATGGACAATTGGTGGCGCAGCAACAGGATGGCTTTTGGGTTACTATGGCTTTCAAGCCAATGTAGAACAAACCGCAGTAACCCAAAACGGAATTCAGTTAATGTTGAGCATTCTTCCGGCAATTGCTGCTGGTATTTCGGTGCTTTTCATTTTATTCTATCCATTGACTGAAGAAAAACTAGAAACCATTGAACACGAATTAAACGACAAAAGAAATACAACAAAATAATACAATACCTGATTTTAGAATTATCAATTATGAACACAAAAACAATAAATACTAATTTCGAAAAAAGAAAAATCGAAATTAAAAACGAATTTCAACAATTGATTGAGAAAAAAAACGAATTTCAATCTGCTGTGGGAAATGGTATATTTAATAGATTCAAAAATCCTGTACTGACTGGTAATCACGCTCCAATTGAATGGCGCTATGATTTAAACGAAGCTACAAATCCATTTTTAATGGAACGAATTGGTATCAACGCTGCTTTCAATGCTGGCGCAATGAAGTGGAATGATAAATATATTCTTGTGGCTCGTGTTGAAGGAGTAGATCGAAAATCATTTTTTGCCATTGCCGAAAGTCCAAATGGAGTTGATAATTTCCAATTTTGGGAAAAACCTTGTGTTATTCCACAAACTGAAGAACCAGACACAAACGTTTATGATATGCGTTTGACAAACCACGAGGATGGTTGGATTTATGGCGTTTTTTGCACCGAAAGAAAAGATCCAAACGCACCAAAAGGTGACACCAGTTCGGCTATTGCCAATGCAGGAATTGTTCGCACCAAGGATTTATTGAATTGGGAACGTCTTCCAGATTTAATTTCAAATACAGGACAACAAAGAAATGTAGTCTTGCATCCAGAATTTGTAGATGGAAAATATGCTTTGTACACTAGACCACAAGACGGATTTATCGATGTTGGAAATGGTGGCGGAATTGGTCTTGGCTATATTGATAATATGCAAAATCCAGTTGTAAAAGACGAGCAAATCATTTTTGGAAAACAATATCACACTATTTACGAATTAAAAAACGGTTTGGGTCCAGCGCCAATTAAAACAGGAAAAGGTTGGTTGCATTTGGCTCACGGAGTAAGAAACACGGCTGCAGGATTGCGTTACACCCTTTATATGTTTATGACCGATTTGAACGATATTTCAAAAGTGACTCACGTTCCAGCGGGACATTTTATGGCTCCTGAAGGTGCTGAAAGAGTTGGTGATGTATCCAATGTGTTATTTTCGAATGGTTGGATTGCAGACGATGATGGTACCGTTTTTATCTATTATGCTTCTTCCGATACGAGAATGCACGTGGCTGTTTCCTCTATTGAAAAATTAGTAGATTATGTGATGAATTCACCAGAAGACACCTTTATATCGGCAGGTTCAGTGAATACTATTATTGAACAAGTAAATAAAAATAAAGCAATTCTATAACGATAACCGCTCCGCAATTCCGATACCGCTCCGCAAAGTCTCCGACTTTGAGGTGGTGTCTGGCGGTCTCCGACCGCTTCTATAAACTAAATAATTATAAAATAAAACCGTGTCCACAAAAACAATAAATCTTAAAACCGAATTAACCGCCGAACTTCACAGCATTCTTGAGTATTGGTCAAAGCATACTATTGACCAAAAAAATGGCGGTTTTATTGGTCAAATAGATTGCAATGAACACAAAAAATTTCAGTCGGAAAAAGGTGCCGTATTAAACGCACGAATTCTTTGGTCCTTTGCTGCAGCTTATTCCATTACGAAAAATGAAGAACATAAACGCCTTGCAAAAGACGCTTTTGAGTTCATCATAACTCATTTTTATGACTCCGAATTTGGCGGCATTTTTTGGAGTATCAATGTAGATACAACTCCAAAAGACACCAAAAATCAAATTTACGCCCTAGCTTTTGTGATTTATGGAATGACTGAATATTATGCAATTTCTAAAGACGAAAGGGCATTAGAATATTCCATTTCCCTCTATAAAAAAATTCAAGAATACAGTTACGACCCAATCCACAAAGGCTATTTTGAAGCTTTTACACGCGATTGGCAACCCATCGAAGATTTACGTTTAAGCGATAAGGATGCCAACGAAAAAAAGACAATGAATACGCATTTGCATATCGTTGAAGGCTATGCGAATTTGTATAAAATCTGGAAAGACGATACTTTAAAAAATGATATTATCGAATTGCTTGAAGTCATTGAAACCCATTTTATCAACAAAGAAACAGGGCATTTACGATTATTTTTTGACGAAAACTGGATCGAAAAACCAGATGTGATTTCGTATGGACACGACATCGAAGCTGCTTGGCTATTATTGCAATGTGCGGAAATTTCAGAAGATGCAGCTTTAATTGCTCGTTATAAAAAATACGCCATCCTCTTAACCGATGCAACAATTGAAGGTATTGACCCAATTGATGGTGGACTTTGGTACGAATTAGAACCAGAACACAATAAGTTAATTACTGAAAAACACTGGTGGCCACAAGCGGAATTGATGATTGGTTTTTATAATGCGTACCAACTTACCAACAATCAAAACTACTTGGACGTTGTTCTCAAAAACTGGGAATTTATAAAACATTTTATTTTAGACAAACAAAATGGCGAATGGTTTTGGGGTGTTTATGCAGATTATTCGTTAATCGAAAAAGACAAAGCTGGATTCTGGAAATGCCCTTATCACAACAGCAGAGCTTGCATCGAATTGATTCATAGGATTGATTTATAAATTTAACATTCAACGGATTAAAACAATTTGTATTCGGTTCGTTTTCCTGCAAGGTCTTTTTCCAGACCTTGTAGGTATTTCATATAAACAGACCTACAAGGTTAGATAAAAACCTTGCAGGACAGCAAAAAATTAAACCAGCAATTATGAAAAAGTTACTCGTATTATTCATTTTACCTTTGTGTCAAATCTCATTTGCCCAAACCAATTTAGTTAAAAATGGTGGTTTCGAAATGGAATTAACCAACTGGAGAGGAGATGTAGCAACCCTTTCCCCTTATGACAAAAAATCGGGCAAGAATAGTTGTGCTATCAATCAATTTGTGGGAGCCGAATGGAAAGGTATTGACCAAATTATGTCTTTCCCAAAAACCACAGCAGCTATTGAATTAAGTGGTTGGATCAAAAGCGCAGCTATTGAAAATGGTGAAAACGAATGGAATACTGGAAAATTCGACATCGAATTCTTAAATTCAAGTGAAAAAGGAATCGAGAACCAAAGCATTGCCTCTGTTTTAGGAACAACACCTTGGACTTTTTATAAAAAAACAATTCCGGTTCCTGCTGGTGCTTCAAAATTGCGCATAATGTTAGCTTTGGGACAAACTAACGGAAGTATCTTTTTTGATGACATCAAAGCTGTTGCAATATCTCTTGAACAACTTAACAAAATACACGAAGAAGAAAGTGCTAAAACTAGGGCGGGAATTTCAACCAATTCCGAATCAAAACCGATTGAATTAACCAATGGAAATTTCGAAAACGGAATAGAATCTTGGAGAGGAAACGCTTCAGTTTCTACATCAATTTTCAAAGAAGGAAAGGCGGCGTTAATTCTAAATTCAGACACTTTTGACTGGACAGGAATTGACCAAATTGCTGATGTTCCAGAAAATGCTACTTCGATAACACTTTCTGGTTGGCTTAAATCGGACAACATCAAACAAGGAAAAGATCCTTGGAATAATGGATTATTCAACGTAGAATTTATTGGAAACGACAACCAAAAAACGAGTGATGATCAAAATATTGCTTTTGTAACTGGAACTTCCGATTGGACATATTATACCAAAACTTTCACACTTCCATCAGGAACTAAAAAATACAGAATTATGCTGGCATTGGGATTTGCATCAGGAACACTTTATGCTGATGAGATCTCCGTAAGTTTCAAATAAACAATTATGAAAACTAAAAAAATTGCTGCAATCCTTTTGGGATTTTTATTGCTAACTGCTTGTTCCAAAGACGATCCAGCACCAGCTCCCGTTGTGGTAGTTCCTCCAGTAGTGATTCCCGATGTTCTCACAACTACAAATGTCAAAACGTATATGGTTGACCCAAATGCCACAGCAGAAACCGTTGCTTTATTTTATAATTTGAAGAAATTAGCCAAAACAAAATTTGCTATTGGTCAGCAAGATGCCTTCAATTCTTTTTACAATAATGGTTCTTCGGCTCAATCGGACATCAAGAAAACAACAGGATATGACCCTGCAATTCTTGGTTCCGATTTTATGTTTATCACCGATAAAAGCAATAACGGTCAAGCCAATAATTGGTTTTACCAACAAGAAGTTATCATTACCAATAATGCCAAAGAAGCGTATAACAAAGGCATAATCAATATTTTTTGTTGGCATTTGAGAGAACCCAACAAAGAAGAAAGTTTTTATACTTCGGAAATGACAGATGCAGTAAAAACTTCAGCTTTCAAAAGTATTTTACCCGGAGGAGCAAATAATGCTTGGTACAAAACAAAACTGGACAAAGTAGCTTCGGTAGTTTCTAATCTAAAAGGAAGCAATGACGAATTAATCCCAATTATTTTCAGACCCTTTCACGAGTTTGACGGAAGTTGGTTTTGGTGGGGAGCTAATTATTGTACGCCTGAAGAGTACAAAGCAGCATACCAATTTACGGTGGATTATCTAAAAAACACCAAGGGAGTTCACAACATTTTATATGCTTTTTCTCCTGATAATTCCTATTCTACTTCAACCAATTACCTGAGTCGTTATCCTGGAGATGCTTATGTGGACGTTTTAGGAATGGACAATTATGGCGATTTCAATAATCAAGGGCAAACAGGTTCGGATAGAGCCAATGCCAAACTGAAAATGATTGCTGATTTGGCTACAACCAAAGTAAAAATTGCTGCCCTGACTGAAACTGGTTATCAAGTAACAGCTACTGTTCCTCCTATAACTGGATGGTTTTCTAGCTATTTATATAATGCCCTAACTGCCAATAATATCGAAATTAGTTTTGTGATGTTTTGGAACAATACGACTTCTGGTTATTGGGTTCCTACTCCATCTGAATCTAATGTACAAGATTTTAAAACTTTTGCCACCAAATCAAAATCAGCCTTGGTAAATACTTTGCCAAAAATGTATACATTGCCTAATTAATTGAGGACTTATGAGAAATTATTTTTTTACTTTTTTGCTTATTTTCTTTGGAACAAATCTTGGTTTTTCCCAAAAACAACAAGCCAGAATCACGGTCAAAGGAACCCAATTCTTCAAAGGAGACAAACCCTATTCTTATATTGGAACCAATTATTGGTACGGGAGTTTATTGGCTTCTAAGAAAGTGGGCGATCGAAAAAGATTGCTTCGTGAACTGGATTTAATGCAAAAAAACGGTATCGACAACTTGCGTGTTTTGGTAGGTGGCGATGGCGGAAAATACGATTATACCGTTCGTCCCGCTTTGCAATACGCACAAGGAAAATACGACCAAGACTTGCTCGACGGCTTGGATTTCCTCATTTCCGAAATGGGAAAACGAAAGATGTACGCCGTTTTGTATCTGACCAACAACTGGGAATGGTCGGGCGGAATGTCGCAATACTTGGAATGGAACGGAAAAGGAGCAATTCCGATTCCTGCAATTCCACCAAATACTTGGCCACAGTATATGTCTTATACTGAACAATTCCATAGTTGCGAATCGTGTATGGAAGCGTTGAACAATCACGTGAAATTTATTTTAGGTCGAACAAATGCCTATACTCACAGAAAATATACCGAAGACCCAACCATTATGGCTTGGCAAGTAGGCAACGAACCACGGCTTTTTACGGTGGAAAACGAAGCAAAATTTACCCTTTGGCTCAACAACATTGTCAATTTAATTGATAGTTTAGACAAATACCATTTGATTTCAACGGGTTCCGAAGGGCGAAACAGTTCGAACGATGATATGGAAATTTATGAAAGAGCACATCAAAATCCAAACATCGATTATTTAACAATGCACATTTGGCCTAAAAACTGGAATTGGTACAAAGCCGACGATGCCGAAAAAACATTACCTACAACACTTGAAAATGCTGGAAAAGATATTGACTTGCACGTTGCTGTTGCCAATCATTTAAAAAGACTCATCATCATTGAAGAATTTGGTTTGCCAAGAGAAAACGAAAGTTTAGTTTCAAGTTCCTCTGTAGCCAACAGAGATGTTTTTTACAACTACATTTTCAATAGAGTTTTAGAAAGTCATAAAAATAATGGTGTATTGCAAGCTGCCAATTTTTGGGGATTTGGTGGCGAAGGAAAAGCCGTTACCCCTGACGGAAAATGGAAACCCGGAGATCCATTAACAACCGATCCACCGCAAGAACCACAGGGCTTAAACAGTGTTTATTCTACAGATAAATCGACTTTGAAAATTGTAAAAAAGTATAATTGTAAATTGAAGTAAATAGAAAAGGAGCAAATTTAGATTTGCTCTTTTTTTTTTATATGTCTAGTTTTTTTAGATACTTTTATTTTGTCAAAATAGTTTTCCAAATTTGATTGCTATCGTCTAAAATAAAAAATTCAATATTCAATTTCACATATAATTGGCATATGGTCACTTTTTGTTATCCATTTATCAAATTCTCCAATTTCAATTTTTATTATTTTATTGGTAAACTTTTTAGCACCAAAAATATAATCAATATGATATGGTCTAGTTATGTTTTTCCGAAAATATAAAGTTGGTTTGGTTTCTTTACCTTGAAATTCTCCTGTAAATCTGTGATAAAAACTTTCAACACCAAGTTCATTTAATTCGTTTACCACATCAGAATGATTCCACCATCTATCCCATTCATCCCAAATTGTATTACTGTTAAAATCTCCTGCAATTATTGAATCATTTAATTTGTCTTTATTGATTTGCATATATTTCCATAATTGACCAATATATCCAAAATTAGGCGAATTATTTCTATGGGTCCAAATAGCTAGTAAATTAAAGTCTTCATTTATTTTACAAGGCAAAAAATGCTTTACAGTATGATCTCTGAATTGGTTATTCCAATCTAATTTTTCCAACTTAATCTCTGGTTTTGCAAAAACAGCAAGTCCTTTGTTTTTGTTATCTCCAATCCAAATGTAATTTTCAGCCCATTCTTGATATTTTTTGTCTTTAGATTCGGTTGGATTTTCACATTCTTGAATAATATTTATGTCAGCATTAAAGCCTATAATATTTTCAAACTTTTTTCTAAATGCTCCGTTACAATTCCAAGTTAATATCTTCAATTTTGTTCTTTTTAGTTACAACAATCACTAACATAATATTTCACAAAGATGCTAAAAT
Source organism: Flavobacterium sp. (assembly GCF_028712645.1). GTDB lineage: Bacteria > Bacteroidota > Bacteroidia > Flavobacteriales > Flavobacteriaceae > Flavobacterium. The sequence continues at coordinate 10,658 of NZ_JAQTPQ010000024.1, forward strand.
CCTTTCAATCTTATCCAACTCCGCTTTAGATAATTCTATATTCTCCAACGTATCAATATTATTCTGCAATTGCCCAACCAAATTAGCACAATCAACACGAACAAACGAATCCTTAACTTAATTCATACCCATAACCAACGGTTTCAACCGTTGGTTGGAAACAAGCTAATAAACCATTACCCACGGTTGAAACCGTGGGCAATGGTTGAAACCGTGGGCGATGATTGAAACCGTTGGTTATGGTTGAAATCATAAGTGATAGTTGAAACCGTGGGCTATGGTTGAAATCATAAGCAATAGTTGAAACCGTGGCAGTGATTGACGATAATCAATAAAATTCATAATTACTCCAACTCAAAACTACTTTCCAAACCTTTGTCAGAGCTTCCTCCTACCATAATTTTGAAAGTGCCTGGTTCAACCAAATAATTACCATCGTTATCAAAGAAACCCAACTCTTTGTCGGTTAAAGTCATCGTAACAGTTTTGGTTTCGCCTTTTTTTAATTCGATTAATTCGAAACCTTTCAGCTCTTTTACTGGTCTTGCCAAACTGGCTGCCACATCGTGAATATACAATTGAACGACTTCTTTTCCGTCGTAATTTCCAGAATTGGTCACCTCAACAGAAACTTTTACCTCTTCACCTTTGGCGAAAGCCGCTTTATTAATTTTTAAATTTTTATAATCGAAAGTCGTATAACTCAATCCGAAACCAAAAGGAAATTGCGGTGTTTTTTCCACATCGGTATAATGCGACCAAAACACATTCTTTTCGGAATTTACAGGTCTTCCTGTATTGAAATGGTTGTAATAAATAGGACATTGCCCTACGTTTCTCGGGAAAGACATTGGCAATTTTCCACTCGGATTATAATCGCCATACAAGACTTGTGCCACTGCATTTCCAGTTTGTGTTCCCAATTGCCAAGCTTCAACAATGGCAGGAATATGTTCGGCTGCCCAAGGCAAAGCCAAAGGTCGACCGTTGTTTAAAACCAACACAATATTCGGGTTGACTTTGTAGATTTCTTCCAATAATTCTTGTTGAAGACCTGGTAAATCCAAATTCGTTCTGCTGCGTCCTTCTCCCGATTGGAAACCCACTTCTCCTAAAACCATCACAACTACGTCGGCATTGGCGGCTGCTTTTTTGGCTGCATCAAATCCAGATTTATCAGTAGTATTGAAAACCAATTCGTCAATGAAAGATTGTTTACCAATAACTAAATCAGCTCCTTTTTCGAAAGTCAATTGATTGTCTTTGTACTGTTGCATTCCTTCCAAAACTGAAACGGCAGAATTATCATCAGCGGCAATTCGCCAACTTCCCAATGGACTGTTTTTGTCATTGGCCAAAGCCCCAATCAAGGCGATTTTTTGTCCTGATTTTTTTAGAGGCAATAAATTCTTGTCATTCTTCAGCAAAACAATTGATTTTTTCGCCATATCCAAAACCCCGTCGTTGTTGGCCTTGTTGCCAATGGTGGCTTTTTCTCTGGCTTCGTCACAATATTTATAAGGATCGTCAAACAATCCCAATTCGAATTTTACGCGAAGAATTCTTCGAACGGCATCGTCCACCAAGGCTTCTTTTACTTTTCCTTCTTTAACTAATTTCACCAATTCGGCAACATATAAATAGGATTCCATATCCATATCCGAACCTGCTTTTACGGCTTTTTCTGAAGCTTCGGCTCCATCTTTGGCATAACCGTGCAAAATCATTTCTCGGATGGAAGCCCAATCGGTAACAACAAATCCGTCAAATTTCCATTTGCCTTTTAAGATGTCCCTTTGCAAAAAGCTACTTCCCGTTGCTGGAATACCGTTCAGAATATTAAAGGAATTCATATAGGTTCGAACTCCAGCATCATTCGCCGCTTTGAATGGTGGCAAAACCGTATTGTAAAGGGTCGAATTACTAATATCAACCGTGTTGTATTCTTTTCCAGCTTCGGCAAAACCATAGGCTGCAAAATGTTTGGCGCAAGCCGCAATGGTATTGACTTTTAACAAATCGGCTTTGGTTTCTCCTTGAAAACCTTTGACTCTAGCCGTTGCAATTTTGCTTCCCAAAAAAGGATCTTCGCCCGAACCTTCCATCACTCTTCCCCAACGTGCTTCGCGAGAAACATCAACCATAGGGCCAAAAGTCCAGTTGATTCCTGATGCTGATGCTTCATCTGCCGCAATTTGAGCCGATTTTTTTATCGCTTCCAAATCCCAACTGGCGGCTTCTGCTAGCGGAATTGGGCTCAACGTTTTATAGCCGTGAATGACATCAAAACCAATGATTAATGGAATTCCCAATCGGGTTTCTTCAACCGCAATTTTTTGAACGGCTCTAACGTTCTTTACTCCACGAACTGTTAGCATTGAACCCACCCAACCGTCACGCAAATGTTTGTATTTCAGTTCGGCATTTCCTCCTTTTGGCGCAGGACCTGTTACTTCCCAAAAACCGTTATATTGGTTCATTTGACCTGCTTTTTCTTCAAGAGTCATTTCTTTCATTAATAGAGAAATCCGTTCTTCAATCGGTTTTGTTTTGTCTAAATATGGTTTTTTTTGTGCGTTCATAGTTCCAATGGTGATCAGGCTAAAAAATCCTGCGATGATTAATTTTTTGTTTTTCATAGTGATAGTTTGATTTCCTGCAAGGTTTCTAAAACCTTGTAGGTGTTTTTAATTCATTAAACCTACAAGGTTCGAAAAAAACCTTGCAGGATGGACAACTAAAATTACTCGCTTATAAATGACGATGCTGGCAAATTAGCCTTATTAAAAAGCTGGGATTGATCGGTATTCTTCCAAGCAAAACGCACTTTTACAGGTGTTTTTACTTTATCCGATTGTACTATTACTGTGTTGTTTTTGATTACGGAAGTACCTTCATAAAAAACACCGTCTGCTCCTGCTATCTCAAATTGATTGGGTTTCGTATCCGAGAAATGCAATCCATCCGCATAATCAAAAGTAACCAAAATTTTGTTTTTCTCGATTTTGATTCCTTTGTAAAGTGGACCATTCACCAATGCCGAGTTGGTTTTATAAGTATTGACCAAAGCTAAATTCGCCAAACGAGTTCCTACCGATTTTTTGTCTTTTGGGTGAATGTTGTCAATGGGTGAAATGTCGCTGGTCATTGCCATTCCTGTATTGGGAACTTCTTGCAACACTTTTCGTTGTGCATCGCGAATGATGGTGCCACCAAAATGATTTTCCCCATATTTATACGGCGCAATCTGAACGTAATAAAAAGGAAACTCGTAATTCCATAATTTTCTCCAAGAGGTGATTAAAGCCGAGAAAGTTTTGTCGTAAACGGATGAGCCTACATTGCTCTCTCCTTGATACCAAATCACGCCTGCAATTTTGAATCCACCCAATGGATAAATCATCGCATTGAAAGCGCGCCCGGGTTGGTTTGGCCCATAGCTTTCTTCTTTTCTGGTTTTGGCTGATTCTAATAAAACAGCATCTTTTTGAATCACTTCTTCTGGTGTCCAAATCTCGGCTGGAGTTCCTCCCCAATTGGAACCAATTAACCCAATTGGTACATTTTTCAAATCTTCTTGTAAACGTTTTGCAAAAAAATATCCCGTAGCACTGAAGTATTTCATTGTTTCGGGCGTGCATTCTGTCCAATTTCCAGAAAGATTATTTTGAGGTGTCGTAGCCGTTAATTTTGGAACTGAAAAAAAACGAATATTCGGATTTGTGGCATTTTTAACTACGGCATCGCCATTTTCAATTCCCCAACCAGCATTCATTTCCATATTGGATTGTCCCGAACAAATCCAAACTTCACCAATCAAGATGTTTTTCAGAACCAATTCGTTATATCCTTTTATGGAAATAGTATAAGGTCCACCTTCTTTTGGAGTCGGAATCTTAATTTCCCATTTCGCCTGATTGCTGGCTTTGATTTTATAAGTTTGATTGTTCCAACTTGGAGTCACAACCACTTCTTCCTGTGGATTTGCCCAACCCCAAATGGTAACTTCGGTGTTGCGTTGCAAAACCATATTATCCGAAAACACATTCGGCAGCGTAACATTGGCGAAAGCCGTATTAGATAGAATCAAAAAAAGAACAAAGGCAATTAAATTATTTTTCATCGAGTAATTTTTTAAAGAAAGGAATTAATTGGTCCGCCATTGTTTTATCATCAGCAATATTGGGATGATAGCCGCAACCTTTAGGCGTCATTGGTTGGAATTCAAACAAGGTAATTGGTTTGTGAGCTGAATCGTTTTCGAATGCCTGAATGACTTTTTTCAAACATTTCATAAAAGTTACATTTCGGTCACCCGACACCATTGGGCTGTTGAGCAAAACAATTCGAGTATTCGGAGCGTGTTTGTAAACCGTTTTGATAAAATTGATGTAGTTCGAAACGTATTTTTCTTCATTGAACGCTAATCTTGGTTTTTTGCCATCACCGTCGGAAAGGTCATTGGTTCCCAAACAAATACTCACTAAATCGGGTTGAAATTTAAAATCGTAGGGTTTGGAACTGTCTTTATTGAGATATAAATTTTCATAGACATCAGGAATAATTGGTTCTTCGTGATGTTCGTCGTTCCAGTTGCGATACATTCCGTATCCCGAAACGGAACTCAACACATAATCCACATTCAAAGCTCTGGAAAGTACTGGTCCATAAGCCCAATAGGCATTGTGTTGATCGTACCAATCACCCGTTCCACAAGGGATTGTCGAGTCGTCGTTTCCAAAACCACAAGTTATAGAATCGCCGATGAGTTCAATTTTCTTTTTGACATCTGGAGTCGGACTTTCTATCAAATTCGCTGTTGTTCCTGCAAATAAAACACCGCCATTGGCTGCTTCTGTAGCTTTGTAAATCGAAAGATGATGTGATTTTTTCTTTTCGGAAATTACAATTGGAAACGATTTTGCTTCGCCTTTTTCAATTCTTAATCTTCCAATGTATTTCCCATCTAATTCTAAGGAAACATAGTTTTGATGGTCAACAGTACTTTGCAAGGAAACGGAACAGGAAGTTCCTTTGAAATCAAATGAAACTGATGACGCTGATCCTATTAAAATCACTTTATTTCCTTCAAGAATTTCAATTCTTCCTGAATGAATCCAATTTTGGGTCTTAAATTCAGATTTTTGAGAAAAACAAACAGAAGAAATGAGTAATAATACAAACAGCAGATTTTTTTTAAAAAACATTTTTATCTAATTAAGTTGAATTATGTAAAAATAGGGTATTTATAATTTCAGAAAAGATACTATAATGTCAAAATCTAATCTAAAAGCAACTTAAGTAATAGCTAAATTTGATGTCGCATTTTAATGAATTCCTTTGCCACAGATTTACTTCACCTATTCGCTATCGTTCGGGTCACAGATTAGCAAAGATTAATTTGTTAATTAGCTTAAAAATCCTTCTAATCTGTGACAAAAACTCTTTTTAATAATTGCGACATTATACCTTTCTCGTTACTTAAATAAACCGCTATTGACTTTCAGTCAATAGTTTTAATTTAGCAGACTAAAAGTCTGCAAAGTTTTAAGAGTAAAAATAATTCAACCGCAGATTCGCAAATTAAAAACCAAATCCGTATAAATAATCTGCGAATTTGCGGTAAAATTTTTTAGAACCTGAAAGGAAAATGCACTAAAGTGCATAGTTTTAACTACAGCTGTGACCAATAAAGCATTGAATGAAAATTAAACAACATCTCAAAAATTTATGGTTTATATTCGTTTTTTAAAATTAAGGTTTTCCTCTTACCTTTGCATTCTTGCTAAATTAGCCTATTCAGTATTTCAAATTAAACAACCTGCTATGAAAAATTTAATTCTTGTTTTAAGCATACTTTTACTTATAGGTTGCAAATCAAAAACTACTTTAAAAAAACCTGTCGAAATTCAATACGAAAAATTATCTATTGCTGAGGTTGACTCAAATCAAAAGAAAAAAGCCTACGATTTAGGCAAGAGGACTTTAATGATTTGTAATACATCAAAGTTTATTCCCTTCAATGAAAGTGAGGCAACACAATCAGTTATTCAAAATACAACTTTAGAAAAACACTCTAAAGTCTGTTTAAAATTTAGAGCCAGATATGGAAATTTTATAGACCTCAAATTGATGGAAACAATTAAAAATGTTACCGAAAACGAAATTATTTTTAGATACAAAGCAATATTTGAACATTCGAATGCTAATAAGGAACTTCGTGTAACGCTCAATAATGAAAACAAGATTTCTTCGTTGAGAACAATGGACTGGACAGATTCCTTCAATTAATAAATAAAACCCACACTTACCATTTCATAAATTGCTTAAAATAAAAAAACTATCTATTTCAACTTGTGTTTTTTTGTTGGTATATGATATAGAATGCAAATGCAAATTCAATTTATTTTCTAGAGTTGCTAGTTTAACTAAATTCTGACACTTATATACAGAGTCAACTTCTTTTTAAACCTAAAATTGCTTAGATTTGTTACTTCATTCTGAAAACTTAATTTAAATAAAAGATTACTTTTATTTAAATTAAGTTTCCCTACTACTAATTCAATAAAACAATACAAATTATGTGGTGGCAATATATAACAGTTTTTTTTGGTGCCTTATTTTTTGATATTGTGCCTATCCCCTTTCCGCCAGCCTTTACAATTATGCTTTTTTTACAAATTAAATATGATTTAAATATTTGGTTAGTGATTGTAATTGGAGTTATAGGATCAATTTTAGGCCGGTACATACTTACTTTATACATTCCGTTTATTGCTAATAAAATTTTTAAAGAATCTAAGAATGAAGATGTTCAATTTCTTGGTGAAAAAATGAAAGAAAAAGGATGGAAAAGCCAAATGGCAATAATTGCTTATTCTTTATTACCACTTCCAACAACTCCTCTGTTTTTAGCTGGAGGAATGGCAAAAATAAAACCATTATATATAATCCCTGCTTTTTTTGTAGGCAAATTTACCAGTGATGCTATTGTAGTTCATTTGGGTAAATATACTTCAGAAAATGTACAAATTATACTTGAAGGAATGGTAAGTTGGAAAACCATAAGCAGTTTAATTTTTGGACTGTTAATGCTTTTTTTTATTTTATTTATTGATTGGCGTTCACTAATTCAAAAAAATAAATTTAAGTTGAATTTCCGAATCTGGAAATAACACCTCGTGATTTCAAATTAGTCCAATAATCCTGATAGAGTTATCGAGATAACTTAATGAAATATATAACTACATTCGAATCAAGAGTTGAATTTATAAACTATTGATTAAAATCCTCGATATTTTTTTTATATTTACCTATACATAACCATATAAAATCTTTGCTATGGAAGTTTTCCTAATAGTGTTACTCTTTGTTTTTTTAATCTATATTAAAAATTCTTTAGATTCTAAACTTGATAGTTTAAATTCAAGATTTGATCGAATTGAGTCTAAATTCAAAGAGTGGGACAAAAAATTAGACTTCTCAAAAACACCTGAAAAACCTGCTGAGAAAACTCCAGAAGTTCCCGAAAAAATAATTTCAATTCCTACTCCAGAATTTGAAAAACCCCCTGAAGTTGTTGCAGATACGAGAGAGATTATTGAAGAAAAAACCGAGAAAGTTGTTTTCGAAACAAACAATACAATTGCTCCGAAACCTATTGAAAGAAAAACGTATGTTCCTGCCGAACCCAAAAAAACTTTTTGGGAAAACTTCACGGAAAAAAATCCAGATTTAGAAAAATTTATTGGTGAAAACTTAATCAACAAAATTGGGATTCTGATTCTGGTTTTGGGAATCAGTTATTTTGTAAAATATGCAATTGACAAAGATTGGATTAACGAACCCGCACGAGTAGGAATTGGAGTTTTATGTGGCGCCTTAGTTATGGGAATTGCTCATAAATTGCGTCAAAATTACGCTGCTTTTAGTTCCGTTTTAGTAGCTGGAGCAATAGCAATATTCTACTTTACGATTGGAATCGCTTTCCATAGTTATCATTTATTCGGACAAACAACTGCCTTTATAATTATGGTATTAATCACGGCATTCAGTTGCCTGATTTCTCTTTCTTATGATAGAAAAGAATTAGCGGTACTCTCATTAATTGGCGGATTTGCCGTTCCGTTTATGGTTAGCACTGGACAAGGAAATTATGTGGTTTTATTCACTTATATCATCATTTTAAATATTGGAATTCTAGCTTTGGCTTATCATAAAAAATGGAGTATCATCAATATTTTATCTTATGCTTTTACTATAATTTTATTCGGAGGCTGGCTCTTTAATGACATCAACGAAAAAAATCCGCATTACCTCGGTGCATTGCTCTTTGGATTTGCCTTTTATTTTATTTTTATCTTGATAAATATCATCAATAATTTAAGAACCAAAGGTATTTTCTCAACAGTAGAATTAAGCATTTTAGCCAGCAACACTTTCCTTTTTTATGGAGCAGGAATGTTGATTTTAGAACATTTTCATCCTGAATTAAAGGGTTTATTCACTACAATTATTGGCTTGTTGAATTTTGTTTACGCTTGGTTTTTATACAAAAAATTCGGGATGGATAAAACGGCGATCTATCTACTTATTGGTTTAACGCTAACCTTTATAACATTGGCTGTTCCAATTCAGTTCAACGGTCATTCGATAACTTTATTCTGGGCTGCCGAAGCGGTTTTACTATTATGGTTATCCCAAAAATCAAAAATAACGAGCTATCTCTTTGCCTCAGTTATCGTTTATTTTTTAATGATTATAAGTTTAGTGATGGATTGGGAAAACATTTATCCTGCAGCAACTGAATTGAATATTGTTTTTAATAAAATATGTATTACGGGAATTTTTGCAGTCGTTTCGTCTTTTGCCATTCATTATTTATTGAAAAATGAAAACGAAAATAAAGAACTATTTGGTTTTGTTTTCAATCCAATAAAATACCAAATTTATATAGGAGTGATCGGAATAATTCTTGCTTATTTTGTAGGTATTTTAGAGATTAGCTATCAAGCAAATTCTTATATTGTGGCAGTTAATTCAGCCATTGCTTTTCCTATTGTGTATCATTTACTATTCAGCGCGTTCTTGTTTCATTTCCTACTCAAAAACAAGTTCATCATCAATTTGCAAATCGCCAGTATTATTGCAATTATCAATATTGTTCTATTCTCTTTATTCTTTTCCAAAGTTGCATTCCGCGAACACGAGCAGTTTATTCAAACTGGAAACCAACAACGAATTGCCTTTTATTTGCATTATGTTTCGCTCTTGATAACTATTTATTTTAGTTATCAATTATACCAAATCAACAAAGAAAAAGCCGTTTTCGAATGGTTCAAAAAAAACACTTTCGTTTGGGTTGCTTCCTTTTTTATCATTTACATAGCTAGCTCAGAATTGATGCTTCACAGCTTAGTGATTTCAAATTCTCCAGTTACAATTCAGGATGTACAAAATAACTCAATGTATAAAGATTATGGAACTACTGAATTACCTTTTATCAGACAACAAATTGCTAATAATCAAATAAGTGACACCAGAACCCAAATCATAAAAACTGGTTATCCTATTTTATGGGGAATTCTCGCTTTTGTTTTTCTAATTGTTGGAATTAAAAAACCAAACAAAAACCTAAGAATCGCTGCTTTAGCATTATTGGGAATTACAATTCTAAAATTATTTTTGTTCGATATCAGCAATGCTTCCGAAACTGGAAAAATCATAGCCTTTATCTTATTGGGAATCCTAATTTTGATTATTTCCTTCGTGTACCAAAAAATTAAAGTCCTAGTTCAAGACGACAACAAATCCAAGCAAACCGATGAAAACGAATAAATTTCTACTACTCATACTCGCCATAAATGGATTGTTTGCCCAACAAAGCACGACGGCAAAAATAGAATCCATAAAGGAAAATGGTCTTCATAAAATTGTTTTACCTGCTGAAATTCGCTCCTTTTCTAAAGAAGATTTGAGTGATTTTAGAATTTTTGACGCAAAGAAAAAGGAAGTTCCCTATTTCGTTATCCAAGAGAATAGAGCAGAAATTTTGAGCAGTTTCTCAGAATTTAAAGTATTATCAAAAAATGCAATTCCAAGAAAAAGCACCACAATTATTTTCAAAAATCCAAAAACTTCTATTGATGAAATCGTATTGCAAATAACCAATTCTGATGTTACAAAATCCTTTAGCATCAGCGGAAGCAATGACCAAAAAGAATGGTTTGGGTTGGTCAACAATTCTCAATTATATAATTTAGAAAGTGCTCAAGAAACAAGCGTTTTCAAAACGCTAAACTTGCCCCTTTCCTCCTATCATTACCTGAAAATTATTTTTGATGACAAGAAAACTTTGCCTATAAATATCTTAAAAGTCGGCAACTTTGATACTAAAATACAAGGTGAGGCTTTGCAAGAATGCATTCCTAAAAGCATTCAAACCTCTCAATTTTTGACCCAAAAGAAAACCCGAATCCATATTATTTTCGATCAAATTCAAATCGTAAATCAAATGATTTTCAACATCACAAATCCAAGTTTATTCAAACGCAATGCAAGAATTTATTGGAATAAAAACCTTATAGTTAAGCACAAAACAATAAAGGCTCAAGAAGATCTATTTTACTTCGAATTGAATTCAGAAACAAAAAACGCAATCAATGTTCCTCAACTTTTCAAGAAAGATTTTTTTATTGAAATCGATAATCAAGACAATCAGCCCTTAACCTTTTCTGGTATTCGATTTTTTCAAAATCAAATTGCCATAATTGCTGATTTAAAAGCAAATGAAAATTACACTATCAAAACAGGAAATCCGAAGTTAAATACTCCTAATTATGATTTAGAAAATTTCAAAAGCAAGATTGCTAACAATTTGCCTTTAGCCACAATTTACAAAATTGAACATAAAAGTTCTAACGAAAATTCAACCAAGGAAAAATCAATTTGGCAACAAGCTTGGTTTATGTGGGTTTGTATCGCTTTGGGCGGAATTGCCATTTTCTATTTCACAGCAAGTTTAGTCAAGGATATGAAGAAAAATTCTTAAATCTAAAAAGATAAATCCCTATTTTTGTTCCAATAAAAACACAACACGACTATTTATGCTAATAATTGGAATTGCAGGTGGAACAGGAAGCGGAAAAACAACCGTAGTTCATCAAATAATGAATGAATTACCCCATACCGAAGTTGGAATTATCGCACAAGATTCCTATTACAAACAATCTACAAATCCGAGTTACGAAGAACGTTCAAAAACTAATTTCGATCATCCAAGAGCTATAGATTTTGATTTATTAGTGGCACATCTTAAGGAACTCAAAGAAGGAAACACCATCAACCAACCCGTTTATTCCTTCGCCACACACAATAGAACCGACGATACCATTGTGACACATCCTCGAAAAGTAATGATTGTCGAAGGAATTTTGATTCTTTCGCATCCAGAACTTCGCGATTTATTTGACATCAAAATATTTGTTCACGCCGATTCTGACGAGCGATTAATCCGCCGATTGAAGCGTGATATTGCCGAGAGAGGTCGAGATATGGAAGAAGTTTTAACCCGCTATCAAACCACGTTAAAACCTATGCACCAGCAATTTATCGAATCGACAAAAGCCTTTGCTGACATCATTATCCCGAACGACAAATACAACACTGTCGCCATCGATGTGGTTCGTGCCGTAATAAATCAACGAATTCTATAAATTTATTGTAATTTTATAACATTAATTATTTGAAGCTATTTCCTGCTGTCATTCCAATCCACGCAAAAAAGCGCGGGATTTTCCCTTCCATCAGGGCTAGGGCATTTGGTTTTAATTCAAAATTCTGCTAAAATAACAACTGATTAAATGACAAATTCCTATAAAGACAAACCTTGGTTCAAATTTATAAGTAACAAATACATTTGGGTACTATTATTTTTTTCGACTTGGATGATTTTCTTGGATAATTATTCCTATTTCGACCATCGCATTTTAGACAAACAAATTGAAGAACTTGAAGACAATAAAAAATACTATCAGGACGAAATCAAGAAAGATCAACAAAGCATCAAAGACCTCAAAAATCCGGAGCAAATAGAAAAATATGCACGCGAAAAATACTATATGAAAAAAGATAGTGAAGACATTTATCTAATCGAATTCGAAGGTGATACCATTGAAAAAGATGTCAGTAAATAAACTTCTAAAAATGAAGATTGCAAAATCAGTCTGAAACTTTAACCTGAATTAGTAATGAAAAATCTATTCGACGATTTTGATCCCATTTCCTCTAAACAATGGAAACAACGAATCCAGTTTGAGCTTAACGGGGCAGACTATAATGAAACCCTAGTTTGGAATTCTCCCGAAGACATTCAGGTAAAACCCTTTTATCACATAGACGAATTTCAAGGAGTTTCAGATGTAAATACAAAAGCTAGCCAATTTCGAATTTGCCAAAACATTTTCGTTCACGACCTCGAAAAATCAAATTTCAGAGCCATTGACAGCATCAATCGTGGTGCCGAAAGCATCCGTTTTACCATAGAAGATGAAAAAATTGATGTAGCAAAACTATTGAAAAACCTTCCTTTGGATAAAATTTCAATTTACTTTAATTTGGCTTTTCTGTCAATCGATTTCGTAAAAAAAATCGATGCAATTGCCAAAGAAAAAAATGCAACTATATTCTGTAATCTTGATCCAATTGGGCAATTAGCTAAAGAAGGAAACTGGTTTACAACCAAAGAAAAAAACAACTTCGAAACCCTAAATTTAATTTCGGAAACAACTTCATCAATTTCTATTCTTAGCGTTGATACAGGTTTATATCAAAATGCTGGTGCTAATATGGTACAGCAAATTGCCTTTAGTTTGGCACAAGTAAATGAATATTTCAACAGAATTTCGGCAATTAATAAACCCATAGTTTTTGAAGTTTCAGTGGGCACCAATTACTTTTTTGAAATTGCAAAACTCCGTGCCTTACGACAAC
>NZ_JAQTPQ010000240.1 GCF_028712645.1 Flavobacterium sp.
CCCATTAAAGGTTCCGATGATGTCGATTAATACATTGTTTTTGAATAAACCCACAGCATCGTTTCCATTAAAAGTTAGTTCAGTTGCAGAAGTTGAAATATTTGCAGAAGTTTTGTTGTAACAAGCTAGTGCAATCAAACTATTTACAATTACAAATTTCGAATTATCAGTAAGAGTTCCAGACAAACTTAAACCAGTACTCCAAGCACCAGCTCCATTGGTCTGTTTTTTTATTTTATAAATTGATAAATTTACTGGAGCTCCCGTAGAGTTTGCAATTTCCAGTGCTTTATTGTTAGATGAGCCTTCAATATATTCAGAGAACATTAAGTCAGTGGCAGAACCACTAGTTGCAGAAGTTGTTACATTGATAATATTACTGGCTGTGGATAAATTTCCAGCGGCATCTTTCGCAATTACATAAAATGAATAAGCCGTAGATGCTGTAAGTCCTGAAACTGTTGTTGTTAATCCTGTGACAAATACTTTTAGAATTCCATTCATATAGACATCATATCCAGTAACTCCAGTATCGTCTGTAGAAGCTAACCAATTTAGAGTAACTGAACTTGTTGTAATTGCTGAGCCTACTAAATTTGAAGGAGAAGTTGGAGCTTGTGTGTCGAAAATTTGTGTAGCAGTAGTTCCATTTACAGTATTACTAATTGGTGAAGAATTTCCGGCGGCATCACTAGCAATTACATAAAATGAATAGGTTGTTGAAGCCGTAAGTCCAGTGATTGTTGCTGTTAATCCTGTTACGGTTGTCTTTAAAACACCATTCATATATATTTTATATCCTGTAACGCCAATATTATCACTTGAAGCTAACCAACTTAAAGAAACTGAATTTATTGTTGTAGCTGATACTGCTAAAGAAGATGGAGCAGTCGGAGCTTGAGTATCTGCGGTTGGATTCCAAATCGCTTGAACATATTCAGGATGGTCGATATAAGGATTTCTATTGTTTTGGCGAGCATAAATGGCATTGTTACGAGCAATTTCTCTTGCACTTACTGGGTCTTGATTATTCCAAGCCAACAACATATTTAAAAATGCAGTCGTGAATACTTGATTATTTGTCCCATTAAACATTGGGTAAGAATAAGAAGCAACTGTATTTTCATAACGAGTGGCAAAATACAGATACATTCTAGCAATATCACCTTTAAATTCGTCTATAGGTTCAAAAACTGTTCCCGTGTAACCAGCAACTCCGCTTGATCCCAATTTGCTTCCGTTTAATGATGTCCAAGTTGCAGTTGCAACGGTTCCGTGTGGATAATTTGATCTCTGTCCGTTTACTTTTCCATCTGTTGGAGTGATAAAGTGAGCGTCGGCAACCATTGGTGAGCCTGAATTGAATACTGACTGTGGAATGATATGTTCCCTATTATAACAATCTCCTTCTGCAGAATAATTGCCGCATCTTTGAGTCGATCCTGAAGAATAATTGTAAGGGTCGGTTCCAGAAGGATTTTCTGAATACATATCTAATATTGATCCGTCATTTTCATAAAAATTATCAATGTCAGAAGTTTGATAAGTTGTGTACAGACCTGCATACCCGTTGTCAGTGTGTCCTTTGATGATGTTGTACAATTGAGTTTTTAAAACATATCCGCTGCCTGTAGCTGTGCTGTAATATCCAGTAGGAATTTGGGCAAAAGTCACTAACGAAAATAGTAGTAATGCTGAAAATAGTAGGTTTTTTTTCATAATTGTTTTTTTTAAATTTGGGGGTTAAATTAAATCAAATATAATAAAGCATCCCGATTTATCGGGATGCTCAATATTAAATTAATAACAATTTTCTTAACAATTGATTTGGAGGCTTTCGTCACTTTAAATTAAGTAATCTACTTTTTCCAAGTTGTTATAGAAATAAATCATTGGAAAGGTATAAAGACGAACCAATATTTATTTTGGGAATGGCATATTTTGATAAGCTCCCAAATCTGGTGGTAAAGTACGTGTATTTCCTATGATATCTAATGGAATAAGGTAGTCTGAATTTCCTTTGGCGAATGCCGAAGAAGTATCGTCAATGTTGAGTTTGTTTAATGAAATATTGAAGAATTTTGGGTCATTTTTTACAAGAGTATTACTTAGAAGAATAGCGTTATAATGTGCTGGGTCTGTAGTGAATTGATATAGAGGGTCATTCGTGTATGTATTTGAAGCATTATCGAACTTAATCAAACAATTGTTGAATTGGTATTCGAATGTGGCTCCTGCCTTTTTTATCAAATTTAATTCGTTGGAATAGGAACCATAAATAATGCAATTGTTGAATGTTGCAGCCGTTAGATTTTTTACTTCTGGGATAGCTCCGTTAAAATAGTTATTAACCAAAACAGCTACTTGACTCGAACTTGGCCAATTATTATTGAATGTACAATGGGTAAATTTATAATCTCCACCATAAGTGCAGGCTAAACTGCCTAGTCCCGCATTGCTTATAACTAGATTTTCACCGTTTATTTTGGCTGTTCGAGCCAGAATTCCATAATTGGTAGTATTATAAATTTGAGTGTTTTTTATAGTAACATTTGTTCCGTCATTATTATCAATCAATAATCCTATTGCTGCATTTTTAAGGGTCAAATGATTTATTTTATGATTTGTACTTCCATCTGTTAGCCAAATAAATCCCCATTGCCCAGATACATCAGCAAAATCAGGCTCTAAACGATCTCCTTCAAATATCACTTCGTTTTCTAATTTTTCAGTTGTAGATAGGCTTCCATTAACATTGATGGTTGAATTTGAAGCTAAAATCAACCCGGAATCAGCGTGAAAATGAACTCTGGCTCCAGCATCAAAAGTCACCGTTTTTCCCGAAGGGACAGCCGCATAACCATAGATTACATAAGGTTTTTGATTCGTAAAAATGAGCTCATTGCCATTTACAGGATCATTGGCATCTAAAAAGAAACCATAAATTTCTTCATCGCCTATGGGAAGTGTTTCAGTAGTTCCATCACCAAAACGTTTTGGATAAAGAAAAACAGCATCTTGAATAAGTGTTACTAATTCAACGTTTTGGAGATTTGCTCCGCTATCAAATTGAATTTGGTCCGTGTAAAGAAAATCGGTAGGATTAGCATCAGCAATATTTGCCGTAGTTTCTATAAAAATATACATACTATCTTTTGCCAAAATAGTAACATTGTCAAAAGATTTCCCTTGATTTCCTTGCATTCCATCAACTGTCATTCTGTATTTTGAACTTAAACCTTTGGCTAATCGTATGCTTGGAATTTTTATATCATTTTTGCTGTGATTGTAAACTTTTAAAGTATAAGTACTTGAACCTATATTAGTAAAAACGGTATCTAAATATACGGTGTCTTTTGAAAATCCTAAATTTCCAGTGCTGGCTACACTTTCAAAATCACTTCGGCAGGAAGATAGAGATATAATTATTCCAATAAAAAACAAAAAAGTTAACTGACGCATTTTAATAGATTTTTTGTAAAAATAGTAAAAAACTAATTGGGTTTATGAACGATTTTTAAATTTGAATTTTTAATAACAATTGGTTTTACTATTTTGTCTCTTATCTTTTATTTAAATTTACATTTTTAAAGTAAAACCTATGACATTCGACAGAGAAAAAATACTTGATTATTGCAATCAAATTTCGAAAAACACCTTGATGCACACACTAAATATTGAATATATTGATGCTGGACCTGATTTTTTAGTTGCAAAAATGCCCGTAAATTCAGCAGTTCATCAACCTATGGGGTTACTCCACGGTGGAGCTTCAGTAGCTTTAGCCGAAAGTGTGGGAAGTGCGGCTTCAATGTTATACATCAACTCAGAACTTAGCGAGGTTCGTGGAATTGAAATATCGGCGAATCATTTAAAAGCCAAACGCAATGGAATTGTATATGGAACCGCTCGAATTGTTCACAAAGGGAAAAGTATTCATCTTTGGGAAATTAGGATTACCGATGAAAATGATAATTTGATTTCACTTTGTAAATTGACAAATATGGTTTTGCCAAAAAGAAAAAGCCAAGATTCATAATGAAAATATTTCTAGAAAAAGCTAAGGAACAATTTGGTCAAAATCTTCCTTTTGTTATTTACAAAAAACCTAATGAAGTTAATATTATTGGGTTATTTCAAAAAAATGATACCTTATTTTCTGTAAATGATTTTGCCGAAAAAGGTTTTGTTTTTGCTTCATTTGATGGAAGTCAAATCGTATTTATTCCAGAAAATAAATCTGAAATAGTTAATGCTATTTGCAATGACAACAAGTTTGAGTTTAAGGAAAAAACAGCTGATTTTCCAAATGAATTAGATAAGAATAATTTTGAAAATTTAGTTTCTAAAGGAATTCAAGCCATAAAAAATAATGAATTCAAGAAAGTCGTTTTGTCCAGAAAAGAATCGATTGACTTAGTTAATTTTGATTTTGTAGATGCTTTCGAAAAGTTGATACAATTATATTCTTCCACTTTTGTTTATTGCTTTTTTCATCCAAAAGTTGGGATTTGGCTTGGAGCAACACCAGAACAATTACTAAAAGTGAAAAACAATCATTTTGAAACCATAGCTTTAGCAGGAACTCAAAAAGAGGAAGTTTCAAATGAGGTAATTTGGCATTCAAAAGAAAAAGAAGAACAACAATTTGTAACTGATTATATTGTCGAAAAGCTAAAAAAAGTGGCTTCTGAAGTTTCGATTTCAAAACCATATAGTGTTAAAGCAGGAAGTATTTGGCATATTAAAACAGATATTTCAGGGCAATTAAATTCAGATTCAAGTTTACAAGAAGTTGTGAAATTATTGCATCCAACGCCAGCGGTTTGTGGCTTGCCAAAGGAAAAGGCGAAAGTGTTCATCTTGGAAAATGAAAATTATGACCGAACTTTTTACACTGGTTTTCTTGGAGAATTAAATATTGAAGACCAAACCGATTTGTTTGTAAATTTGCGCTGTATGGAAATTGAGGATTCTCAAGCACATTTATTTATGGGTTGCGGTATTACCAAAGACAGCATACCCGAAAAAGAGTGGGAGGAAAGCATCAACAAATCAGCAACAATGAAAAAGGTTTTGTAGGGGACGCAGATGATACGGATTTACTTCGTAAAGACACGGGTAAAAACAGATTTAAATATTTCCTTAACTGAAAAATCCGTTTTTATACGTGTCTTCGCAAAGCGAATCAGCTTTATCAGTGTACCAAATTAATACTAAAAAAAACAGAAAATGAAATTAGACATAGTAGCATTCGGTGCTCATCCAGACGATGTAGAATTAGGTTGTGGCGGAACAATTGCCAAGGAAATTGCTTTGGGGAAAGTTGTTGGAATCGTTGATTTAACTCGTGGCGAATTAGGAACTCGAGGTTCAGTCGAAATTCGGAATCAGGAATCTGCAAATGCA
>NZ_JAQTPQ010000241.1 GCF_028712645.1 Flavobacterium sp.
TCTAAACTCTGTTTTGTGTCACGGAGGAAAATATCGTCAGTCCAACCGGCTCCTTTGATTACTATTTTCTTGCCGTTAAGTATAAATCCTTTGTGTCCCTCTGGAGTAAAATAAGTGTCAATTTCTCTAATTCCAAAAGTAATCTCTTCTGAATCGCTAGTGTTTTTTTTGGTTTCGAAACGTAGAGAAAGCTTTTCTAAGTTGGGTTCGCCAAGATTATTGCACCACCAAAGTTTTGGATTTTTAATGTATAAAGAAGCTATTTCTTTCGAAGTTAAGGTTAAACTTCTGGTTTGGTTAGGATTTAATTTTACAGGAAAACGAAATTCATTCTCACCAATTTTACCAATTAATGTTCCAGAAACAATTTGAGAGGTATAGTTTTTTAGTTCGGTTTTTACTGTAAGCCAAGCTTCTTTGAGCGTTGTGGTATTTACTTTTGATTGAACTGCAGTGTTCTTTAGCCCAACTGCGCCATCGATTTCAATATATACAGGACGCCAAATTCCCATATTTTCATCTAAAGGTCTTGGATTCCAATCTACAAATCCAGTATTAAAATCGCCAGGTTGTGCCCGAAATATTTCAACGGCAAGAACGTTTCCTTTCTTTTTGGCAACAGCCGTAATGTCAAATTCAAACTGTCTAAATGTGCCGAAAACTTTATCGCGTGAAGCTATCAATTTCCCGTTTAGCCAAATATTAGCATAATAATTTATTCCGTCAAAGTGAAGTGAAATGTTGTTTTCCGGGAGTATACTAGGCAAATCGAATTCTGTTTTATACCACCAAGAATCATCAAATTGAGTTTTGTCTATTTTAGTATAATTATCACCTTCGAAAATGTCTTTATACAAACCGTTTGCAGTTAAAACTCCCATAACTGTTGAAGGTACGCTTGCAGTATACCAACTTTTAGAGTCATTTGAAGCAGAAGAAATGGTTGTTCCATCACTTAAAATTTTCTTGTTTTGTTGAACTTTCCAGTTTTCTTTTAACAGTATTTGTCTTGAGACCAATGGTTTTATTGAAGAAAATGTTTGTTGTGAAAAGATAATAATTAGCAACAGTATAATTGCCCTTGATGTTTTTTTCATAATTTTTATAAATTATTTTTTAATCTTTTAAGCTGTGTTGTTTTTGTTATAATATCAAAAATACAAAAAAGATCAACTTTTATGTTGTGATACTATAGGATGTTTTCTGGGGGTCATTTTTTTATTTCACAAAAATCCCTGCAAGTTTTCCAGTACCCGCAGGGAAAATTAACTAAAAAGCTAACCAAAACTTTTTAAAAATAATATCTTTTAAATGCTTCCATTGCTGTGTATTCGGCAAGTCCTAAAGCATTATAAGTGTCTGCGGTTTTTTTTGTTCTTTCTTCCACTCTTACCCAAAATTCTCTCGAATCTTCACCTTGAAACATCACGTTGTCTTTTTGAGATTGGTGGTAAAAAATAGCTTTTCTTTTCTTTAAAACTTGGTCTTCACTCATAGGGACGGCCATCTCAATTTCATAAGGTTCCCATTCGTGCCAAGCTCCGCGATACAACCAAACCCAACAATCTTTAATAAAAGTCTCATTTTTTAATTCTTCTATTGCTGCAAAAATAGCATCCAAACAAACTTTATGGGTTCCGTGAGGATCAGCTAAGTCGCCAGCGGCAAAAATTTGGTGTGGTTTTATTTCTGTAATCAATTGGCTTACAATTTCTATATCTCTTGATCCAAGATTATTTTTCTTTACAGTTCCAGTTTCATAAAAAGGCATATCTAAAAAGTGAACTCGATTGTCGGGAAGACCTAAATATCGAGTTGCACCCAATGATTCTTTTCGTCTAATTTTCCCCTTTATTTTGCGAATAATTAATTCATCGCTTTTGCTAATTTTTCTTGTTTGCAATGCAAGAATTACATTTTTTATGGATTCATTAGTATCATCAGTAATATCCAAGGCTACTTCGGCATATCGTAAGGCTTCTTCATCAGAAACGGCAATATTTCCCGAGGTTTGATAGGCAACATGTACTTCGTGTCCTTGTTCAACAAGTCTGTCGAATGTGCCTCCCATCGAAATTACATCGTCGTCTGGATGAGGACTGAAAATGATGATTTTTTTCTTTGCAGGCAACGCTCTTTCGGGTCTGTTTTCGTCACTCGAATTGGGTTTTCCTCCTGGCCACCCAGTGATGGTGTGTTGTAATTTGTTAAACATCTTAATGTTCAAATCATAAGCTGGACCTTCTTCCGCAAGCAAACCTGACATTCCATTGTCGTTATAATCCTTGTCGTTAAGTTTTAAAACTGGTTTTTTTGTTTTTTCGCAAAGCCAAACGATTGCTCTGCTTTTTAATTCTTCTGTCCAAATGCAGGAAGACACAAGCCATGGAGTTTTTATTCGAGTAAGTTCAGACGATGCTTCTTTGTCTAATACAAAGGTGGTATTGTTATGACTTTGCAAATAAGTGGCGGGAACTTGTGATGAAACATCTCCTTCGATGGTTTCTCTAATGATATCGGCTTTATTTTCTCCCCAAGCCAAAAGCACGATTCTTTTTGCTTTTTTTATGGTGCCAATTCCCATTGTAATGGCTCTTCGAGGAACGTTGTTTATTCCTAAAAAGGATTGTGCAGCGTCAGCTCTTGTTATATGATTTAAGGTTATACTTCTTGTGCCAGAATTAAAATGGGAACCTGGTTCGTTAAAACCAATATGTCCTGTTCGTCCAATTCCAAGTAATTGAAAATCCAATCCACCTGCTTTTAAGATTGCCGCTTCATAGTCCAAACAATATTGATCCAAGTTTTCTTGCGCTATCATTCCGTTTGGAATATGAACATTTTCTTGTTTTATATCGATATGCTTGAAAAGATTTTCGTGCATAAAATGGTGGTAACTTTCTATATTATCCTTTTCCATCGGATAATATTCGTCAAGATTGAAAGTAATTACGTTGTAAAAACTCAACCCTTCTTCTTGATGCAATCTAATTAGCTCTTCATAGACTTTTATAGGTGATGAGCCTGTTGCAAGTCCTAAAATGCAATTTTCGTTTTTAGATTGTTTGTCCTGAATTATTCTCGCTATTTCTTGAGCAACAATTTTAGAAGCGATTCCAGATGATTTGAAAATGGTGTTGTGTATTTTTTCAAATCTAGTTTCTTCAAATTGTCCTGATTCTTTGTGTGAAATCGAAAAATGATTGTTTTCTTGATTTTGCATTTTCTTGTAAAGCGTTTATTTTGTTTAAGCTATGCTACAAATCTATTTCTAAATGGAGGAAAACAAATAGGAATATGCGTATTATATTCTTCAAAACACGCAATGTTTTTATATGCGTAAATTGTTTTTAATGAATATTTAAAAGAATTGTTTTAAATTTAAACAAACAAATCCATATTGTAGATGAAACAAAAAAAGTGCAGCGTTTATTCTGCACTTTAATGGGTTTTTTATTTGGAAAAGAATTATTTTACTATTTTATACTCCATAGCATCAGTTACATTTTTCCAATTATCCGTTCTGAAAGGTTCGGCTGGAAATCCTTGTTTATTGTATAGATTATTATCACTTGCATCATCAGCCCAACCCAAATGTACTGCAACTGGATTGGTAACATTTTCATTGTAAATAATTACCTTATTATTGACAATTTGAGCATTGGCATAATGAAAAACCTTATCTTCTCCAGCAATTTCAAACCCTTTTAAGCAACCATATTTATCTGGAGTTGATAATCCTGAACCAATATTTTCAAAGGAAACTACAATTTTGTTTCCTTGAATTTCCATTGATTTATATGTTGGTCCTGTGCAAACGATATTTTGGTTGTAAATGTTTTTTAAAGCGATTGCTGCCAAACGTTTTCCTACATCTTGTTTATTAGTGGGATGAATGTTTGTTGGATTACCAATATCAGTTGTTACACACATTCCGGTATTTGGAAGTTTTAGAGTTTGGGTTTGTGCTTCTCGAAGTTCTGCCCACATACTTCCGTTGTTGCTATTGCCATTAGTTTCATTAAAGCTAGAAATTTGTACAAAATAAAAAGGAAAATCTCCTTGATTCCATTTTTTTCTCCAATCGTTAATTAATAATGGAAAAGCCTTTTTGTATTGTTGTGCTCTCCAAGCATTTGATTCTCCTTGATACCATAAAACTCCTTCAAATGCATAGGGAATTAAAGGATTTACCATAGCGTTAAACAATAATGATGGATAACTATTAGGTCCAACCTCACTATTTATAGATTCTACTTGATATTTCCATTTTCCGTTTAACGGAATAATTTTTTCTCCAATAATGAGTTTAAAATCATCTGACTCATCATAAATTCCACCGCCACCGCCTCCATCAACCACACGGATTGAGATGGTATTTTTACCTTCTTTTAAAATCCCCGCAGGAATAGAATATTTTCTTCTTGCATCCCAGTTGTCATTTCTGCCAACTTCTACACCATTTACATAACTTATATCTTCATCATCAATTTTTGATAATTCAATCGTGGCCTCTTTTCCGGCATCGTTTGCCGAAAGTGTAATTGTTTTTCGCAACCAAACTATACCATCAAATTCTCCCAAATCTTGACTTTCCCAAGCTTCGGGTTCGTTGAGTTCCGGCCAAGCCGAATCATTGAATGCAAATTCTTTAAACATTTCTGCTTTTGCAGGATCTATTTTGGAACCTTGAAGTTCTTCCACTCTTTTTGCTACTGATTTATTGAAAACTTTCGAAATAGAATCAAGATTGACATTTGGCATTTCAGTAATCATTTTTTTGAATTCGTCACTGCTTTCAAATGCTTCACGGCTTGTCCAAGTTTCTGAAACTGTTCCTCCCCAAGAAGTGTGAATTAATCCAATTGGGATTTTTAATTCTGAGTAGATTTTTTTTGCAAAAAAGTAACCAACGGCCGTAAAATTCCCCACAGTAGATTTATTGCAAACTTCCCACTTTCCTTCTTTTAAATCATTTTTTGGGAGAGAACTAACATCTCGACCAACAGTGAATTCACGGATAAAAGGATAATTGGCGGCGTTTATTTCTTTCTCGGCATTGGCAGCTTCGCTAACCGTGAACGCCATATTAGATTGTCCGCTGCAAATCCAAACTTCACCAACCAAAACATTTTTTACAACAATTTTATTTTTCCCTTTTATGGATAATAGATAGGGTCCGCCCGCATTTTCAGCATCTAAACGAATAATCCATTTTCCGTTTTTATCGGCTTTTGTGGTTTTTGTTTGCTTGTTGAACTTGATTTCGATTTTCTCATTGGCATCAGCCCAACCCCAAACCGGAATCAATTTATTTCTTTGCAAAACCATATCATCGGCAAATAATTTGGGCAAACGAACATTGGCATTGGCACAAATACTGAATGCCAATAATAGAAATAATAAC
>NZ_JAQTPQ010000242.1 GCF_028712645.1 Flavobacterium sp.
TGTCCTCCTTAAAAATAACAAACAGTTTTTACCCATTCCTGAAGGCAAATACACAAAGATTGCCGTGATAGGCGAAAATGCTACACGTAGTCTGATTGTTGGGGGAGGTTCTACCTCGCTGAAAGCTGCTTATGAAATTACACCATTAGAGGGATTAAAGAAAAAATACGGAGAAAATCATATAGTTTACAGTATGGGATATGCTTCAGGTCGGTCGCTATATGGATCGGAAGAACCCTCTAAATTAAATATTGATTCCTTGCAAACTGCGGCTATTGAAGTTGCCCGTAATGCCGATGTGGTTCTTTTTGTTGGCGGGTTGAATAAAAATTATTTCCAGGATTGTGAAAGTGGTGATCGTAAATCTCTTAGTTTGCCATTCGGAGAAGATAAACTAATTGAAGCGATACTGAAAGTCAATAAAAATACTGCCGTAATTTTACTAAGCGGAAATGCGGTTTTGATGCCTTGGTTGGATAAAACACCAGCTGTTGTGCAAGGGTGGTATCTTGGCTCCGAGGCCGGAAATGCTTTGGCAGATATTATTTCTGGTGAAGTAAACCCTTCGGGAAAACTCCCTATCTCTTTTCCTAAAAAATTGGAAGATATTGGGGCATATGCCTTTGATAAACTCTGTTATCCGGGCGACGGTGTCAACGTGAATTATAAAGAGGATATTTTGGTAGGATACCGTTGGTTAGATACAAAAAAAATTGAACCGTTGTTTTCATTTGGTTTCGGATTGAGTTATACAACATTTCAATATGGGAAACCTACAGTTTCTTCAAAATCAATTACGGTAGCCGATTCATTAGTTGTGACAATTCCAGTAAAAAATACAGGAAAAGTGGTAGGAAAGGAAGTAGTTCAATTGTATGTTCAGGATGAAAAATCAAGTTTACCTCGTCCGCTTAAAGAATTAAAAGGATTTGAGAAAATTTCTTTAGAACCGGGAGAGGAAAAAATGGTAAGTTTCACCTTGACAAAAGAAGATCTTTCTTATTATGATGACAAAAAAAATAGCTGGATTGCAGAACCTGGTGTTTTCAAAATTATGATTGGAGCTTCGGCCACAGATATCAAAGGTACAGTAGATTTTATTTTGAAATAAGGCATTAGAATTGATTTTAAAAAAAACAATATGAAAAAAATAATAATTCTTTTAGTTTGCATTTTGGAGTTTTCTCACTACTCAAATGCTCAGGGATATAAAAATCCTGTTATTTCTGGTTTTCATCCAGATCCAAGTGTGTGTAGAGTTGGTGATGATTATTATTTAGTAACCAGTAGTTTCGAATATTTTCCTGGGGTTCCAGTCTTTCACAGCAAAGATTTGATAAATTGGGAAAAAATAGGACATTGTCTCACTCGTCCATCCCAATTAAAATTAGACAAATGCTCTCCTTCTTCTGGTATTTATGCACCTACGCTCCGTTATTACGAAGGTCGTTTTTATATGGTTACCACCAATGTATCTGGTGGAGGAAATTTTTATGTATCTACAGATAATCCTGCTGGCGAATGGTCTGAACCTATTTTTGTGGAACAGGCAGGTATTGACCCTACTTTATATTTTGAAGACAATAAATGTTACTTCGTGTCAAATGGCCAAGGCATCACCATTTCTGAAATAGATATTAAAACAGGAAAAAAATTGACTGAAGGCAGAATTGTATGGAATGGTACAGGAGGACGTTATCCGGAAGCGCCGCATATTTATAAAAAAGACGGATGGTATTATTTACTCATTTCCGAAGGCGGTACAGAATATGGACATAAAATGACGATTGCACGCAGCAAATCTATTTATGGGCCTTATCAATCGAATCCTTCTAATCCGATTATGACCCACATGAATGAAAATGCACAAAGCAACCCAATTCAAGGGACAGGACATGGCGATTTTATTCAGGCTCATGACGGTTCGTGGTGGACAGTATTCTTGGGCTTTCGTCCACAAAGCTTGTTGCATCACGTATTGGGTCGTGAAACATTTTTGGCTCCGGTAAGATGGGATGCCAATGCATGGCCTGTGATAAATGGCAACGGAACAGTAAACATAGACATGAATGTACCTACTTTGCCTTTAAAACCCGTGAAGCAGCAAGCCCTCGCTACCGATTTTGATGAAGCGAAGTTGGGTGTTGATTGGAACTACCTCCGAAACCCATATATGAAAAATTATTCCCTGACGGAGAAAAAAGGTTCGTTGAGGTTGAAAGCAAGCCCGGTTTCTTTGGATGATGCTGATTCCCCTACTTTTGCGGGACGCAGACAGGAGCATATGGATTTTTCATCTACCACTGTGCTGTCGTTAAATGATGCAACGGAAGGTGACGAAGCGGGAATGACAATTTACTACTCGCCTCAGGCACATTATGATTTCTTTTTGAAAAAATCGAAAGAAGGCAAACGTAAATTGCAAGTACGTTATCATATGGGAGTGCTGAACCATATCGCAAACGAGATTGAAATTCCTAGTGATAAAATTTATTTGAAAGTGAAAGGAGATAAGGACTTCTACTCGTTTTATTATTCTCTTGATGGTAAGAAATTTAATTTTTTAAGCAAGGTAAATGTATGGTATCTGAGTTCTGAAACCAATGGAGGTTTCACAGGAGTTTATATTGGATTATATGCCGCATCCCAAAATAAAAATACTAAAGCTTTCGCTGATTTTGACAAGTTTATATACAAACCTGGAGATTTAGATTAATGTAGGTTGAAAGGGGGAGCTTGGAACTAAAATAAAAAGGATAATGAAGTGAGCATAACGGAAATGTGATGTAAACACCTATGAAGATATATGTGAATTACATATGACCGATAAAAAACAAATAAACAACTACATATGAATAAAAAAAGTGAGGAAATAATGTTTAGAAAAGAAATCTTGATTGCTCTAATCCTTCTTTTTTGTAATTATTTACAGGCTCAAACGGCAATGGTCAATGTTCAATCCAGGCATTTAACAAGCTTGAATGGGAAATGGAAAGTTTTGGTGGATCCAGGAAATATTGGCGGTTGGAAACAATTTTGGATAGAACCAAAGCCTCAAAAGAAAACGGATTTCTTCGAGTATTCATTTGATGGAGCACCAGAATTGAATGTTCCGGGCGACTTTAATTCACAGCTATGTGAGCTCACTTTTTATGAAGGTTTTGTTTGGTATAAAAAACAGTTCAATATTTCTAAGAAGAAAGATTCAAGACTATTTCTGCATTTTGGTGCAGTCAATTATATTGCAGATGTGTATTTGAATGGAGAAAAACTGGGAAGCCATGAAGGAGGTTTTACACCTTTTCAATTTGAAATCACAAACAAAGTGAAAGAAGGCGATAATACAATAATTGTAAAAGTAGATAACCACCGCTTAGAGAATGGTCTTCCTGGTTATGGTTATGACTGGTTGAATTATGGAGGGATTACACGTGATGTAAATATTATTGAAACCCGAAATACATACATAGAAGATTATTCTATTCAGTTAAAAAAAGGTAGTTTGAATACTGTATTGGGTTGGATTCAACTAAAAGGAGAAAAATCGAACCAAAAAATTAAAGTCAAAATACCAGAACTAAATATCGATTATAAAACTAAAACGGATAACAATGGTTTTGCAAAGGTTGAATTTTCTTCTCGTTTCAAATTATGGTCGCCCGAAAGTCCTAAACTTTACAAAGTAATCGTTGAAAGTGAAACCGATTCTGTTGTTGATGAAATTGGTTTCAGAAGTATTGAAACTAAAGGAAGTGAAATCTTATTGAATAAAAAACCTATTTTTATTAAGGCTGTAAATATTCATGAAGAAAATCCATTGAAAAAAGCTAGAGCGTATTCATTGGAAGATGCCAAGTTATTGTTGAATTCCGCCAAAGAATTAGGATGCAACCTTGTTAGGCTGGCACACTATCCACACAGTGAAAATATGATTAAGGAAGCTGAAAAAATGGGATTAATGGTATGGGATGAACTTCCAATATATCAGAATATTAAATTTTCAGATAGTCTTGTTCCTGAAAAAATGGAGACAATGTTGAAAGAAATGATTCGCAGAGATAAAAACCGTTGTGGAGTAGTTGTCTGGAGTCTTTCGAACGAAACGTATTCGAGTACTCCAAATAGGAATGAAGCACTTATTGATTTGACTAAAAAATGCAAAGCAATAGATTCTACAAGAATTGTGACTCATGTTATAAATACACAAGGCTATAACAATAATTCATTTAATGTAACGGATACGCTATATAACTATTCCGATTTAATTGCTATTAACGAATACATCGGTTGGTACATTCCTTGGCAAGGAAAACCTTCGGAGACGACATGGAAAGTGGACTTCCCTAACAAACCCGTATTTATCTCTGAATTTGGAGGAGAGGCATTATACGGAAACAAAAATGTTCCAACTGACGAGGCTTCTTCTTGGTCTGAAGAATATCAAGAACAGATTTATAAGAATCAAACAGAAATGTTTAAAACCATTCCTAATTTGAGCGGTGTTTGTCCATGGATTTTGTATGATTACAGATCGTTGGGAAGAATGCATCCTGTTTATCAAAAAGGATATAACAGAAAAGGGCTACTATCTGAAAATGGTGAAAAGAAAAAAGCTTGGTATATTATGAACGAATATTATAAAGGAAAATGAAAAAAACAACGATATTATTCTTGCTTGCATTGAGTTCGACAATCAGTTTTTGTCAAAGTTTTTCAAGAGAATGGGTGTCAGATTCTCTTTTTCTTAAACCCGAATCGGCACTTTTTGACCCTTCAAAACAAATTGTTTATATTTCAAATATTAATGGTGAATACCTTGCGAAGGATGGAAATGGGTTTATTTCCAGAATCAAGACAAATGGTGAAATGGATTCCTTAAAATGGGTAGAAGGGTTGGATAATCCACAAGGTTTGGGATTGTTTAAAGACAAATTGTATGTAGCAGATATCAACAGAGTTGTCCAGATTAATACGAATACTGCCAAAATTGGAAATGTATTTGTGGTTGATAATGCAAAATTTTTTAATGATATCACATCTGATTCAAACGGAGACATTTACATTTCTGACTGTTTTGGGAATAAAATTTATAAAATAGCAGATGGGAAAATAAAAGTTTGGCTGGATTCTACTATTCTTTCAAATCCGAATGGATTATTATGTACGAAAGATGCTGTTTTAGTGCTGAATATGAAAGATAAAACTGCTTACGCAGTAAATAAGAAGACTAAGAAGTATCGTAAAATCTTTAGTGGAATTGACAATTTGGACGGTATTGTCAGTGATGGCAGAAACGGATATTTCGTTTCTGGAGCTTGGCAGGGCCAGATATTTCACGTCGATTCCGATGGGAATAAAAAGCTGGTAATTGATTT
>NZ_JAQTPQ010000243.1 GCF_028712645.1 Flavobacterium sp.
ATATCTAAAATCTCAGCGATATCTCCTTCAACAAAAGAATTACCATACGGTCGTTTAGGATCAATACAAGGTGCACCAAATTCATCATCACACCAAGTCACCCACATTTTTTGTAATAACTTCAAATGATTTTCAGTTAAAATAAATTCATCTCGTTTCATTTATTACTCCACGATAAATTTGATAATTTTGGATGATCATTAGGAATTATATCTTTCAAAATTTGTTCTAACTCATAATAATTTATTCCTAAAATTACTGATGCTTTTTCAATTCTCTGATTTTTATGTTGAAATCTATATTCATAACCACACGAACAAGGAGTATTCCAACACATTATACAATCACTCAAACTCATATTACCTTCTACTTAATGTTCATAATACCAATTTATTGTTTCATTCGTATCCACGTGTACATCATCATTTTCTTGTTGTGAATATGATATAGTATCTATATCAGTCATCAAAGACATTTTACCTTCATATTCAGCTTTTTCTTTTTTTATTCTTTGTTGAAATGCTCTCCAACAAATCATTGAAAAATACCCAAATGGATTATCTTTCTCATTTGTTATATCATAATTTTTCATAGCTTTTAGACAGTAATATATACCATCTGAAATCATAATATCGAGATATGTATATCTTCTGAAATTATATCTATTTGCAGTATTTTCAACAATAGAAACGATGTATTTAGCTATTATATCCGGTATAACCGGAATATCTCTACCATCTAATTTAGCTTGTTCTCTTATTTTAATATATTTTTTTAATTCTTCACTAAATTCAGCTTTGTTTAAATAATCGGCCATGATTTAAAATTCCTTGTATTGTTTCCTCTGATAATGAGGATTGTCCGTAAATATATTTTTCTGTTTTATGTATCGAATAAAATCTATCCTCAAACCACACCAAATCATAATTTTCAGGATCAGACAGATAGTAAGATTTTGACATCAAAAATCTATTATAAGTGATAATATCAATATCACTAAACTCGTGTTTAATACGGTTAGCTTCATCTTGTAATGATTTAATCTCGTATTCTATATCACCTAATCTTTCTGATAAACTACCAAGATATAATTCAATTGATGGTTTTGAACCAATTCTTTTAAATATTAAGTTTCTATCTGAATTATTAGAATGTCTTAAATCAACAATATCTTTTTTATGATATAATTTAATTTTATCCTCAGATATAACTTCTAAATCAGAAAGATTAGCAATGAAAGTTAAATCTATTTCTTCTAATCTATTATTTAGATTGTATACTGTATCTCCACTTGACCAAAAAGTATCTTCTAATATTCCATCAGAATTAACGATTGCGATTTTGGATTTACACCAATATATCGATCGTTGATCTCCTACATCATTTTTATATTTCCAATAATATACGTCATTTATATTCATACTAATTCTTTGTTAATTATTTTATATTGAAATCTTTCATTTTCATAGATTTTTAATCTAGCGATATAATGTTTATACGTTATATTCACTTTTTTATTATAGCATAAATCATCAGAAATGTCAATTATACTTGCATATTCTTTTCCAGCATTCTTTCGAAGGACTCTACCGATCGTTTGTAAAGTTCTTATTTTTGCTTGGTATGGGTGTGCAAATATCGCGTGATGTAAACCTGGCATATTTATACCTTGCCTAAAACATCCAGAAGAAGCAATTATTATAATATTACTATGCTCAGATACTAAATTTCTTATCCGTTCTCTTTCATCAGTTGAAACTTCGCCGTGAATATAGAATACTTGTTTATTATACTCTATTGATTTCTGTAAAGCTAAATTATATAATACATTTCCTTGAATGTCAACATAATTAAAAATAATCATACAATTATTTTCTAATTCCATGGCAGTTTTTATGATATAATCATTCCTTTTTTCATTTGTAACAATATACTTAATTTCGCTATCATAATCTTTACAATTCTTATAAAAATATTTTTTTTCTTCATCTGTATATTTTAATGATACTGCTTCGATTTTCAACTCTGTTATTGTTCCATTATCCATCAATTCTTTTGTTGTAATTGTTTTATGAACATTTCCGAATAAGCCTTTCAACTGCATCTCATGTGTTTTTGTATCTTGCAGTGTGCCGGTAAAACCATATCTAAATTTAACGTGTGGCATTTTATGTATTATTCCGGTGATACTTGCAGCTTTAGCTTCATGACAATTTGAAACTAATATACCATTTGCATAATAATTGTGGTTATCTTCAACATGAAGATTATATACATCACCACTATATTGATATTCTATAATTGATTCGATTTCTGAATACATTTTTAAATTTATGTAAAGTATTGATTTAAAATTAAATAGAAAAACTTTTATTATTTTATATTAATAAAATCATCTTATAAGAAAAACTATTGTTTGATTTTATCTTTTATTGTCAGAATATCTGCTCGTTTCCACCCAGAATCAGTAAGCACTTTATGATTACCGGTTATAATGATTTCAGAACCATTAACTAATTTGATTTTATATTTTTTTTCTATATGTGATAAATTTTTATGTATATCAATAACTGGTTTGTATTCATTTATTTGCGTAGATTCATTGAAAGTTAATACTTCATCGCCAATTTTAATATCTTTAATTTTTTTATCAGTATTCTTAGTTTTGATAATTGTATCAGGGTGTATACATTCATCAACAAATACAGCCCCATATCTTTTAAAATATTCTTCGTTTTGTGTATAAATACTTTGCCATGTGCCAATTGTTATTCGTTTTTTACTATTTTTATCCAAGCCACCTGTAATTGGATGACAATTCGCCCTTATATCTAATTCGGTTTTATTATAACTTTCAAAATCCCCAATCATTTGAGAAACTAATGAAGTTGTAGGTACAATAATCAATATATTTGTATCTGTATATTCCAATAAAAACATACAAACTAGAAATATGATATGTGATTTACCGGAATTATGGTGGATTATATCATTGTGTATGTATGTATTATGATAACTATCAACTGTAAAATCAACCCAATCCTGTCTATCAATATCAATTATTGTTTGAATAATTTTATTATGTATAACTGTACCAATATCTAATGAATCAATTGATTTCCATATACCATCAACTAATATTAGATGATTATTCGCTGCTTTTATTGCAGAATTATCATCAAAAATAATCAATTTACCCTCGCTATTTTTTCTATAGGTATGGGTTATATTTTCTTTGCCAGTTATTGTATCTATCTGCGGTATATATCCATTAGCAACTAATAATTCTAATTCTTCGAGAGTAATTTCTTCTGATATCATGTTTATTCGATTTTTGGTATTATAAGTTATTGTTTTTAAAGGGTTAAAAATAGCGTTTTACTAAAATTAAAGTAAATTGGTATAATCTATTGAATAAAAAAAATTAAAAATGTTATTTTGTTAAGTTGTTGATTTTTATTAAGTTCTGATAGAATATAAAAAATCTTTCGCTTCCTTAGATAGATATACTGAAATTTTTGTTTTTGGATCTAAACAAGAAGTTGGTGATAATACCAATGCTTTATTGTTTTGAATACATGCTCTGAATGCATCATATTGATAACTATACATACCATCAACTTTTTTATTTGTGATATTACTTATATTATCAGTGAAAGATAATAATTCATCATCAAAATTTTCTCTTTTAAATTTATCTTTATTAGTCAATTTAACAGAATAATCATTATTTTTACAAAATTTTAATAATTCGAATAATAAACCAAATGGAAATAATCTTGTATTAACATCAAATAGTTTTATTTTACCGTCCCAAATACCCATTTTATATTTTGGCATAAATTTATAACCTTCAACATAAAAACTGAACTTTTCTGATAATTCTTGAATTATCCCTCTATCTGAGTCAATTTTTATGTATAATTCATTTATTTTTGTTAAAAGTATTTCATTCAAAATCAATATCCTCCATTTTTAAATCTCAAGAATTCGATAGCATTTTTTATATTAAATGAGCGTTGATTTATTTGTTTTATAAATGCATCTAACATCTCTACTTTCGTTTTTTGTATAATTATTTTTGTATTTAGATCTATTATTTCTTGATCTGATTGAATATAATTATCAACATCTGCCTTTAATACTTTCAAATTTAATGGATTGTGTTGATATATTTCATCTGGACATTTTCCGAGATAATATTCATTTTTAAATTTTGTTAATTGTTTCAAGGAATTTTCTAGGGCTTTAAAAATTTTATATTCTTCGATATATATGTTATAATACTTATTATGTAACATAGGTATTTTTAAACTTTCTATATCTAAGTTACTTGCATCAATGATTGAATCTTCATCCATCATTTCTTGAATTTCTTTTGTTTTCATTATACAATTTCTACTAATTTTTTGATTTTGAAATATTGATATTTGAATGTGATAGGACAGGTCAAGGGAATTGGATCTATACTTGTACTATCAAAAGAAATATTACCTAGATTCGTCGGAAAACATCCAAAAAATGTGATAACTAAATTTGGTGATTTATTGTTACTTAAGATATGTAAATTACAGTCAGACATATATTTAGTATGATTTTCATCTTCATGATTTTTCATACCTTGTAACCAATCATATATTGCAATATAATTGTTATAATCTTCTGATACTAAGAATGTAAATATTAAATCATCATATTCAATTGTATCACCTGGAATAGCTATTTTATTATTTATGAAATTTGATGGTGATGCTGGTGATAATGTAATACTTGGCAAATCTACATTTTGGATGAAAAAATTTATTTTTTCTTCTGGGTCAAATCCGGGTGGTGTAACTTCAAATCTGAAATTTGTGCTAGTAGCTAAGTTGTAATTTTGTTTCATATAATCACCCTTGAGTTTTTTTTAATAGCAGCTCTTAACATATCTTTAAGTATATCATTTTTTATATCTTTATGTGCCCAGTAAGACATATCTGTTGGAGTAAAATGCTCCCAATTTATACCATCAATAAAATCACCACATCTATCGCATAATGTGGCACTACATATTCCTCTAGATGGTTGTAGTTTGTGATATTTATGACCTAAAATTTTACATAATATCATGTGATTACCTCATAAATTTATCTTGAATTTTTGTTTATCTACAAATTTATCAAATAATTTTGCACTATCTTCTCTTAATAGTTCAATTTGAGAAAATATTTCTTTATTATCATTATTGATTAAATTATTTGAAAAATTGAATCCTTTTTCTCTTATTATTTTTGATACACTAGAAAAATCATGTCGTTTTA
>NZ_JAQTPQ010000244.1 GCF_028712645.1 Flavobacterium sp.
GACCTTGAGCAGCAACAGATACTATTCTAGTTATTATTTTTTCTGCTGCAATGATAGTAGTTATTTGTAGAACTAATGCCATATTATCTTACCATTAATGTTCTTGTACCTACGATTAATGTATTTATATAACCATTAGTATCTTTTGTTTTAATAAAATAAGGGAATGTTCCTTTTCCTAGTGTTTCAGTATCAATATCAGTTATAATGATTTCTATATTATATGTTGAGCCATTAGTTGATATTGTTCCAGACGAAGTTGATTTTTTTAAAGAAGGTAGAATATCTGTACTTTTTCTTCTAACTTCTAAATCAATCTCCCAACCAGTAAAATTGATCAGAGTATTTAATGAATCTGTATAAGCAAATCTCATTATAAGAGTATCTTGGATATACTCAATGAAATTAACTGTAACAGTCTCGCTTGTAATATTACTACTCATTTACCCTCCATGGTAAATAAAATATATTTATATTGATGAAAAAATATAGTAATGAACAAATACACTACTCTCATCATATATAATTTTTAATATCTCTGATATTATCTGTCACAATACAAACGTCGATCATCTTGAATAAATTTCTTTAAGACCCTACAGTTGATTTTTGTGTTATTATATCTACGTTGTTTTGTTTTAAAACTTAATATATTATTCCTCAAATAATTTTGAATTAGAATAATCCATATTCCAATTATATATTATATTATCTTGAAATATCCATACGATTGTAGGATGATTTATTTTTCTTGAGTACTCAATTGAATTAAGAGTCCCTTTTGATTTACCATCCCAAAAAGCGATAGTCATATCAGAATTATTTATTATATCTTTATTCCTAATAAATCCTGCAGATTTACCATACTTTTTCCAGTCTGGTAAATATATATCAGTTCCTATATTTATATTTTCTGCATATTCTTCTGCTATCGTATCAACACCAAGGGCACCTCCAGATACTACTATTGATATATCATATCTAGAGAGAATATCAAATATTTCTTTTTTATTATTTATATTACGACTACCAACTACAGCAACCCGCACCAAATTCTCCTAAATGATAATCATATTATGTCTTCAATAATCTCTTTTTACATTGATGAATTATTAAAGAATAGATAATTTTTCTAGAACAACGATACGATTTGATTTATCAATCAATTTATTTTTTAATTGTATATCTCTAGTTCTTTTACATGTTGATACATACCATTTCCGTGCTTTACCTCTTGGAAATGCCCGTGAAATTTTATCGATCAACTTATCGGATAACCAAATATCCATACCATTAACTTGATCATATAATGGATTAGTTAGCTGTGATACTAAAAATAAACGTTTATTTATATCTTTACTACACACGATATATTTCATAATCATATCCTTCAATTTGATTTTTTTTAATTCTTGGTTATTATAACAAATTAAATTTGTCAATTTTTAATTTTATATTCAATACCCTTAATCTTAATTTTAACAATTCTAGATAAATATGTATTCACAATATTAAAATCATCTTCTTCACTAACTATACCTCTACCAGCAGTTTTCTTTTCAACGGATTTATAATAACTTGGAGTCCATAAATTTAATTCTTCTCCTTGTTTTTCAGTTATTTCTTGCCCATTATGATAATATGCTAAATTGTGTACAGTTTGGCTTTTGAGAACTTTACCATCAATCATCAATTCATTAGTTTTATCTGATTTTAATAAAGTACCAGATATCCTGGTTTTGCCTTTTAATTCATCAGCTACGAATGTTTCATCACCAGATAATTTTTATACTTTTTTAGTATAATCGTGATTCAAATAAACGTGAGTGATATTTACGAGTTTTTGTACTTGTTTAATTCCTTTGACCACTTTACTACGTGAATCATCAACAAGATACGTGATATTCACTACCGTACTTGCAGTGATATTTTCTAGGATAGAAGCCAACTCTGATATAGTAACTTCTTTATTATTCAAAGTATTCATAATATTCACTCACATAATAGATAATTTTTAATTATTATAAATGATGTTGATGAGATGTCAATAAATATTTTTAATTTATGTTACCACCTCAATAATTCAATTGAACTTCACTTCTAACCATGCTATACGAAGTGAAGCATTAAAATAGCTTTTAACATTACCTCCATACATTTTAGCCCCATATTTTGCTATTTCCCATGCTCTTATCATAATAGATTTAGTATCATGGCCAACGATTGTTTTAGTTTCTTTGAATACGGGGATACTTGCACGAAAAATTTCGTTTGCTTCACGAACTAGTTTGCCTTCTAACCGATTGCCTGTGATAAGTATAGATAGCAGTTCAACATTATTTTCCATGCCAGCAGCAATGATGCGATTTTTTAATTCTTGACCAATGTATTTCATGATAATCACCTTTTTCAATTATTGATAATATCTCTATTTTAAATATTTTTTTAAAAAATGTCAATTTTATTTTAAGCCTAATATACGTTTTTCTTCTTCAGATAATTTACTCAATGCTTGTTCACGTATTGTTTTTTTATAGATAGCTTCTTCATATTCACTAAAACTATCATATAGTTGAATTTCTTCAACTATACCATCACCATACCCCCCAGTTCCTTTGCCTTTAACTGCTAGATAAGCATCTTCTTCATACCTAAAATAAGCAAAAGCTCGTTGCTCACCTCTACCTTCAATCATATCCGTATTTTTTGTTGCTGCATATATTGTAATCATAATATAATCACCCTTTAAAATTAGTTAATTTTTAATTCACGTTATAATTATAATAATTAAATTTTATTTGTCAAGCATTTTAAAACTAAATGTTTATTAAATTTGAAAATACTTATTATCTTCAAATTTATCATAATAATGGCCTTTTTTGATGATTTCTACTATATCATAACACAGTGGTTTATATGACTTCAACATAGATAATCTCCAAATCAAATACGAAATTTCTTGAATAGTGATATCTCCGCTATGAAATTTATATAAAATTTCTCTAACTCTATAACTTGTTTTAGAATTCCAATACAAAATCCCACTTATATTATTTCTAGTTTCTTCTTCATCAACTTGGTATTCAGAATTCCTATCCGATTTTATTTTATATAGAATTCTTGCCATATCTCTTGCAATATAACTTTTTAAAATACCTGAATCAAATGCTTCTTTTAAAAAAAATGCTTCCGAGTGATTATTTTTGTTAATTTGCTCTAATTGTACATCTCGTTCATTATTTGCGTATATCCTAATATATCCTGTATTATCTAACGCATATAAACTCAAAAACCCAAAATAATTAATTATAAATGAATCATATAATAATGTTAAATCTTCTTTATTTTGTCCTTGCATATAAGTCCTTTTGTGTATCAAAAAAAAAAGGTGTTATAGTATAAACCATAACACCTTTTAGTTGATTGATTAACTATCAATCTTCCATTGAATTAAGTAAAGCCTCATAATCTTCTTCGCTAAAATCATCATTCGTTGATTCAACTTTTTGATTAAAGACAGGTTTACTGATTTCCGCTTTTTGCGGTTTATATTGTTGTTCTTCTTGTACTGACGCAACTGAACCAGTGACTTGGTAGAACTTGGTTTTCAATTCATCATAAGATTTAAATTCACTTGGACTAATCAACGGTAATAATGGATATTCCAATTTCCACAATTGCTCCAACTTTTCGTCATCTCCATCAAATAAACTTGTAACTGGTCCAAAAGCACTATCATCATAATTTCTAAATCCAGCCACTTGTTTAATCTTGATTCTGAAATTAGCACCAGCCCAAAAATCAAATGGATTATATGCAACATCATCAGCGAATTCAGGATTCATTGCAGATTTGATCTTATCAAAGATTTTTTGACCATATCTGAAAATAAATACTTTACCTTCATTTTCTGGTCTATCCTTGTCAGAAATAACCAAGATATTTGAAAAATAGCTTTTGTTTCGCTTATGTTCGCGAGCAATTGCTTTTTCTGACTCTAGTTCAGTCGCCCATCTTTCACCGTTGTTTTCACAAACTGGGCATTTTTCGTTGATAGTTGAAGGACAATTTTCAATGAACCATTTTGAACCAGATTTAAATGAATGCTGATATTTGACGATATATGGTAGATCTTCCCCATCGACTTGGGGCAAGAATCTGATTACTGCATAACCGTTACCTGCTTTATCGACTGCTGGTTGCCATAATCTTTCATCGACTTGATAAGAACCTTTTTGATCTTCTTTATTGATTTTGTCTACTAAGTTTGAAAGTGAATTTTTTCTTAAGTTTGAAAATGACATGTTTAGTTTCCTTTAGTTGAAAATAGTTTGATCCATAATTTACTAATACTGTCATAACGATATTATCCATCAATGTATTATTACATTATTTATTTATACTCATAATTAAATTGTCAATATACCCTTTTATTTTTTGTCTATCTTCTAATATCAATAATTTCCCATATTTATGTATTGATAGACATTTTTCTTGCCATAATGGATTATTACCACTATATTTTGTAAATCCAAAAAAAGTATCTAATATTGATAATGTTTCAATATTTAATTTCAAATCAATAATCAAATCCTTGATTATTGGTGTATTATTTTCTGGTAAAAATAATTTTTTTAATGAAATATTATTATCTTCTACATATTCAATAATTGATTCTATTTCAGATTTAGTTTGGTAATTCAATTTACCCAGTCTAATTAAACGTTCTTTGTGTTCGTCTAAATACACTTTATCGAGAATATCCCTAATATAGATTTCCTTATCTATTAAAAAATGGGTTATCATTATTTCTATCAATGATAACCTTGATCCAGTAAAGTATTTAAATAACTCTTTATCTTTCCTCTTTAAAAAAGAATCTATAGTTATTTTTTGATTATCAAGTGTTCTATGCCAAAAATATCCCCATTCATTAAAATGGGTTTTAATTCCAACATAATCTTTATATACATTAAATTCATTCAGACGTGAGTTTTTCTGATGAGTCACATACTTTCCTTTGAATTTTCCTTTTACTATCAGCACAATGTTTTAACATCATAATGAACTCTTTATTCAATAATTTAACAAACTCATTTTCGCTTATATCTAATTCTTCAATAATAAGTGTACAAGCTTCGACTAAATCTATTTCATTATTAGAGTTATCAATGATTTCTCTCGTTCTATTAAATATATCATTTGGAGTGAGAGGTAT